>JAZNVK010000310.1:0-21342 GCA_045592805.1 Faecousia sp. | reverse complement strand
GCGCCCACACGCTCTAATTTATGCTCCTTCAGCCAGGTGCAAAGCTCTTCGAACTCGGCTTCGCCCTCGCCGGGGAGTCCGCAGATCAGGCTGGTACGGATCACCACACCGGGGATCCGCTGACGGAGCTTTTTGAAAAGTATATCCATCTCCTGACGGGTGCCACGGCGGTTCATGAGCCTGAGAATCTTGTCGTTGACGTGCTGGATGGGAATATCGATATACTTGACGATCTTGGGCTCGGATGCGATGACATCGATGAGCTCATCGGTCATCTCATCGGGGTAGAGATAATGGACTCTGACCCAATGGAGCTTCTCGATCCTGCACAGCTCACGCAGCAGCTCCGGCAGCATCCGCTTGCCGTAGTTGTCGATGCCGTAGCGGCTGGTATCCTGGGCGACTACGATCAGCTCCTTTACGCCGTCCTCTGCCAGCATTCTGGCCTCATAGAGACAGTCGTCCATGGTTCTGCTGCGGAACTTGCCTCTCAGGGAGGGGATCACGCAGTAGGAGCAGCGGTTATCGCAGCCCTCAGCGATTTTTAAGTAAGCATAATATTCGGGAGTGGTCAGCACTCTGCCAACCTCGTCCACAGGAGCATCGATATCCCCGAACAGGCTGACCTGTTCACCGTTCAGCAGCTTCTGCGCAACGGAAACAATATCGCCATAGCTGCCAGTTCCCAGAACGCCGTCAACTTCAGGCATTTCCTGCAAAATCTCGTCCTGATAGCGCTGGGACAGGCAGCCCGTTACCAGGATCTTGCCGATAACACCGGCAGCCTTTAGTTCGCCCATGGCCAAAATATTGTCAATAGCCTCGCTCTTGGCAGAGTCGATGAAGCCACAGGTATTGATGATCACAAGATCTGCGTCCTGCACATCGGGCAGGATCTCAAAACCGGCCTCCCGCAGCAGATAGAGCATCTGCTCCGCATTGACCTGGTTCTTTGCGCAGCCCAGGGAGATCATCCCTACACGTTGATTCATAGGTGCAAAACCTCTTTTCCTTTATTCTTCCGGCAGATCCTCATAAGCCACATAGCGCTCCATGGCTCGACGGATGTCGCTCCATTTGTGTCCACGACGCAAAAGGGCATCACAGGCACGTTTACACTCTGCCCGATCCGGGACAGCGCCACGGAAACGCTTCTGCAAGAAAGCGTCAATGGCATCCTCCTGCCCCGGCAGATCCTCCAGAACCTCGTCCCAAAGGGACTTGGGAATTCGTTTTTCATAGAGCATTTGGCGAATTCTGGCTTCGCCATAGCCCTTGGCAAGACCGCTTCGGACGATCTGCTGCGCCGCCTGACGGTCATCCAGCAGCTTCAGATCCGTAAGCCATGCCACCGCCTCGGCAGCGTGCTCCGGGGACTCCCCTTTCTGCACAAGGCGCTGCTGTAAATCCCGCTTGGACACCGTGCTCTGGGAGATGATCCTGAGGGCACGGTCCTTGCAGGAGGCCTTTGCGCCGTCGGCGCAGAGCTTCTCAAAGGTCTCCTCCTGCAGCTCCATGCCGGAACAGAGCCCGTAGTGGGCAATCACCGTTGGCAGCAGCAGCAGGCTCTTGCCGTTATCCAGACGCAGACGCAGCTTCCCCGAGGGGGAGCGGGTCTGCTCAATGGACTCAATCCTCATCAAAATCGTCAGCAGAAATGTCTACGGCCTTACCGGCAGCCTTGCCCTTGCTGCGGCTCTGGTTGACCTGCTTCAGATGCTCTCTAACCTTGGCCTCCAGCTCCTCTGCGATCTCGGGATGATCCATAATGTACTGCTTGGCATTGTCTCTGCCCTGGCCGATGCGCTCGCCCTTGACGGAGAACCAGCTGCCGCTCTTATTGACCAGCTCCAGCTCCACTGCCATATCCAGCAGCTCGCCGTACTTGGAGATGCCTTCGCCGTACATGATATCGAAGACAGCCTCACGGAAGGGAGGCGCAACCTTGTTCTTAATGACCTTGACACGGGTGCGGTTGCCTACCACAGCGCCGCCGTCCTTGATAGCCTCCACCTTACGCACATCCAGACGGACGGAGGAGTAGAACTTCAGGGCGTTGCCGCCGGTGGTAGTCTCGGGATTGCCGTACATAACGCCGATCTTCATACGCAGCTGGTTGATGAAGATAACCACACAGTTGGTCTTGGAGATGGTGCCTGCCAGCTTACGAAGCGCCTGGGACATGAGTCTGGCCTGCAGACCCACAAAGGCATCACCCATCTCGCCCTCGATCTCCTGACGGGGTACCAGAGCGGCCACGGAGTCCACGACCACAACATCGATGGCACCGGAGCGCACCAGGGCGTCGGTGATTTCCAGCGCCTGCTCACCGGTATCGGGCTGGGAGACCAGCATGGAGTCAATGTCAACGCCGATAGCGGCGGCATAGGTGGGGTCCAGGGCGTGCTCCGCATCCACGAAGGCTACCTCGCCGCCCTTTTTCTGAGCCTCTGCAACCACGTGCAGTGCAAGGGTCGTCTTACCGGAGGACTCAGGGCCGTAGATCTCAATGATTCTGCCACGGGGCAGACCGCCGATACCCAGAGCGGCATCCAGCGCCAGAGAACCGGTGGAAATAGCGTCCACGCTGACCTCGGGGCAGTCGCCCAGGCGCATCACAGAGCCCTTGCCGAAGCTCTTCTCGATCTGATGCAGGGCGGTTTCCAATGCTTTCTTCTTATCCTCTGCAGGTGCAGGGGCTTCATAAGCGGATTTCTTCTGTGCCATAACTTACGCTTCCTCTCTTTTCTGAGCCAGAACAGCTCGAATAATTTCCTGTGTATCTTCTCTCAGTTCTACAATTTGATATCCATGCTCCACCAGAAGTTGGCAGACCGCCTTCTCCTGTCCCTTGCCGAATTCAAAACAGATCCAGCCGCCGGGACACAAAACGGAGCTGTAATTCTCTAAAATAGCGCGGTAGAAATCCAGACCGTCTTCGCCGCCGTGAAGCGCAATGGTCGGCTCAAAATCACGGACGGAGGGATCCAGCTCTGTCATTTCTTTTGTTGTAATATAGGGGGGATTGGCGACGATCATATGGAAGGTGCCAAGAAAATCCTGGGCAGGCTTCATGACATCCAGAGGGATGCATTTGACTCTTGCTGCCATACGCTGATCCTGCACATTCCGTCTCGCCACACGCAAAGCCGCCTGGCTGATATCCGCCAGAGTCACACGGGCATCCTTCACCCGCTTGGCAATGGCAAGGCCGATGCAGCCCGAGCCGGTGCAAAGATCTAAAATTCGGGGATCCTGCTGCAAAAACAGGGCTTTCTTCACCGCCAGCTCCGTGACCACCATGGTGTCGTCTCTGGGAATGAGCACATCGGGGGTAACGGTGAGGGTCATGTCATAAAAATCCCACTGACCTAAAATATAGGGCATGGGCTCTCCCGCCAGGTAACGGGAGACAAAGCTCTCTGCCAGCTCGCAGATCTCCTCGGAGGCATAGAGTTCGCGGTCGGAGATCATCTGTTCTGCCGTCTTTCCCGAGGCAGCGCAGACCAGCTCACGGGCAATATTAGAAGCAAAGCGGCCTTCCTTCTCCAGAAGGGCTCTGCGGGCATCCAGATACAGGTCAGAATATTTCTTTACCATCGGTCTGCGCCCTCCTCCTTCGGAAGTACTTCCGTCAGAGCGGTAATTGCTACCTCGATCATGCTGTCGTCGGGCTCGTTGGTGGTCAGATACTGCAGCCACATACCGGGGGCGGAGAGGGCTCTGGTGAACCAGTTATCAAAACGGCCGACCACACGGTTCAGCTCGTAGCTCAGGCTTACCACAATGGGGAGAAGCAGCAGCTTCAGTCCCACACGTACCAGGGCATTGAGAACACCGCTGTCGAAGGTGGGAGTGATGGGTGCCAGAAGAACAGACGCCACGGAGAACACCAGAATGGAGAGGATAATTACCACAAAAAGGAAGCTGGTACCGCAGCGGGGGTGCAGACGGGTCTGCTTGCGGACATTCTCCACGGTCAGAGGCAGCTTCGCCTCATAGCAGCGGATGGTTTTATGCTCCGCGCCGTGATAGGAAAAGGTGCGCTTCATATCCTTCATACGGCTGACCAGGAAGAGGTAGCCCAGGAAGATCACAATGCGAACCACACCCTCGAGAATGTTGCGGACAAATTCATTCTCGGTAATAAAGCGGTTGATAAAGGAACCGATCAGGGAGGGCAGCACGAAGAACAGACCGACGGAGAACAGGATACCGATCATCACCGCAACAGTAATGACGACGTTCTTCGCCTTCTCGGAGGAGAGCTTCTTTTCCAGCCAGGCATCGAACTTGCTCTGCTCCCCTGCCGTCTCCTCCTCGTCCTCTCCGAAGAATTCTGCGGAATACATCAGGGCAGAAACGCCGGTTTTCATAGAGGAACAGAAGTTGAAAACGCCGCGGAGGAACGGAATCTTCTTGACGGAGAATCTGGGAATGGGCTTGCGATCCTCTACCTTGACCTTCAGTTCTTTCTTGGTACGGACGACGGTAGCCACCTTCTCGGGACCCATCATCATAATACCCTCGATCAGCGCCTGACCACCGATCATTGTTTTGAATTTCTCTTGAGTTTCTTTCTTTGCCATAGTGTGTCCTTTCTACTGAGCGGAAACCGGCAGGCTGATGGTAACCAGTGTGCCACCGCCCTCGGCGTTACTCAGGATCAGCTCGCCGGAGTGCATGGTAACGATCTCCTCACAGACTGCAAGGCCGATGCCGCTGCCACGTGCCTTGGACGAGCCCTTATAAAATCTCTTTTTCACCAGAGGGATCTCTTCCTCGGGAATACCGGGGCCGAAATCACGAATACGGATCACCACGTGATCCTGCTCCAGGCAGATCTCTGCGGTGATTTTACCGCCCTCACCGCCGTGTTTTGCCGCGTTGTCCAGAATATTCAGGAATACCTGGCGCATACGGGCGGGATCACAGGGGATCTCGGGAATGTCATCATCATTTTCCAGATAGATCAGCTCAATATTCTCCTGCTGCAGCTGGGAGCCGTACATAAATACGGTATCCTCGAAATCCGAGCGGATATCACTCTGGGAAACATTCAAATGAAAGCGTCCATCCTGAATTCGGGTGAACTCCAGCAGCTCCTCCACCATTCCGGTCAAGCGCTTGGACTCCCGAAGAATGATGCCCAGGCCACGCTTTGCCTCTGTGCGCTCCACGCTGCCACCGGCAGAGAGAAGGGTCTCCGACCAGCCGCTGATGGCGGTCAGAGGGGTACGCAGCTCATGGGAGACAGAGGAGACAAATTCGGATTGCATCTTTTCAGACTGGCTGATCTTGATGGACATATCGTTGATGGTATCGGCAAGCTCACCGATCTCGTCGTCAAAATGACGCTGAATCTGGATACCGTAGCTGCCGGCCGCAATGCGCTTTGCCGTAGCAGTAATCTCGGAAACCGGCTCCAAGATGGACTTCAGATAATAACGGCCGCTGCCGTAGACAATGAGCAGCAGAATAATACCCACCAGAGAGATCACCAGGGTAAACAGAAGGATCTGCCGATCCACCATTTTCAGGCTGGTCACATAGCGAAGAACACCGATGACTTCGCCGTTGGAGTAGATCAGGGGGCTGGAAACCGCCATGATCCGCTCGCCTGTGGCGGGGTTCTTCCCCGTAAAGGTACTGATCTCACGGTTCTGCATAGCAAGATCAATATCCTCCGTTGCCTCTACCTCTGAAGAGAGAGGGCTGTAGGAGGAGGCGACGATACGGTAATTCGTATCAATGAACTGAATCTCCAGGACATCCTTGGAGTCAAAGGTCTGGGTAAACTTGGCGCAGGATTGATAATACTCATGATAGCTCTGACCTGCGTAGGTCTCAAAGAACAGGGTGCTGGTCCGTGCCTTGGAGCGTAGTCCCGCCTCCATATTGGAATAGTAATACGCGGCAACGGTCACCGACAGGGCGGTGACACAGAGCAAAACAATGGCCAGCACGATGCTCAAGGTATTGCGAAGCCAACGGCCTTTCAGACCCTTTGTCTGCTTGATGGCACTCACCTCCCTGAGAATATGATGCTTCGAGGCTTAGAGCCCCCACTTATAGCCGAAGCCCCAGACCGTAGTGATATAGGTGGGGTTGGCGGTATTGTCTTCGATCTTAATACGCAGACGGCGAATATTGACATCTACGATCTTCAATTCGCCCTCGTAATCCCGTCCCCAGACCGCAGTGAGGATATCCTCTCTGGACAGGGCCCTGCCGGGATTCTGCATAAAGAGCTGGATGATGGCATACTCCATCTGGGTCAGCTTGATCCGTCTGCCCTCTTTTTCCAGGGTACGGTTACGGATGTTGAGGGTGAAGGGCTCGTGGACAATGATCTCCGGATCGGTCTCACCGGCACCGCCGATGCGGCGGTACAGTGCGTCGATACGGGCGGTCAGCTCTGCGGGAGAGAAGGGCTTGGTCACATAATCGTCTGCACCGGTCATCAGGCCGGTAACCTTGTCCATCTCCTGGGTACGGGCGGTAAGCATAATGATGCCAATGGTCTTGTTGGTGGCACGGATATTGCGGCAGACCTCAAAGCCGTCAATATCGGGCAGCATAATATCCAAAATGGCCACACCGATATCGGGATTCTCCTTCAGGCGCTCCAGGGCTTCCATGCCGGTGCCTGCTTCAATGGGGTCATAGCCCGCACGCTTCAGATTGATGACCACAAAAGATCGGATACTGACTTCATCCTCTAAGATCAAAACTTTTTTCATTCTATATTCCCTCCGTTTGAAACGATCGTGTCTGTTTATTCGCCCGTCTCGCCGGTATTCCAGTCGACACGGATAAAGTGGAAACTGTCTTTGATATCCTGCAGCGGAATGCTGCTGTCTGTAATACAGCAGAAATAACTGATCTCGCCCTTGGAACTCAGCTTGATCCAGCTGTCATCGAGCTGCGCCTTCTGGGCGCTGTCACCGGAAAGGGCAACCAGGGAGAACAGCTGCCGCAAAGCGCCATCCCCCTCCAGCAGGGAGAAGGTATAGACCAGTGTACTGTCAAAAGCGTTGCCGCGGGTGACGATCAGGCGATCTGCCCACTGCTCCGGTACACTGAGATACCAGCCGCCGGAATAATTATGATAGGTCAGGGCTTTCTGCCGCTCTCCGCCGCCGGGAATGAGATTGTACCAGGAGACCAGGGACTGATTCTCCGAAGAGCTATCCGCCGGGACACTCTGAAGGGGCAGCAGACGGGGTAGCTCAATGAGACCGTCGTCGTCAATGTCGCTGCTGTAAACATAGTACTCACGGACGGTCTGTACCGCCGTATCCGCATCCTCATCCAGGGCAAGGTTGGTAAATTCTCCACGGTAGATACCGAAAACATCGGTGATAATGGTGCTCTCTCCGTATTCCGAGCCCACAAAGATCGCCGGAACGCTATCGCTCACGCGGCCTGTAATGATCCGCTTGACCGCATAGGCCGGTGCGCTCATTCTCGCCTCCACCTCACGGTAAAGCTGATCCTCCTGCCAGTGATAGAACTCCGCAATGCCGTTTTTAGCATCAGCATCAGAGCGGAGAAGCACCAGATCCGTGAGCCCGTCGGAATTGAGGTCACTGGTGATGAATTCGGAATAGGCAGCACTCAGCAGCTCCGTTATCACACCGTCCTGCAGGGTATAGACGCTGAGGCTGCAGGTCACCTGCTCGCTGAGCCGACGGCCAACCACAATCTCATTGCCACCCTTGCCATCCAGCTGGGCATATTGCACACGGTCAAAGGCACTGCCTGCGCCGTCCAGCTTTGCAAGGAGGCGGTAGCTCTCGCCCTGTTTATCAAAGATGCACAGGGACATAGGCGTATCCCCTGCCCCACGGATGTAAACCAGTGCTTCGTTTTCGCCGTCGCCATCCAGATCGCTCAGCTGTACCGCCTGCTGATTGTCGCCTGCCACAGGAGGTGCATAGGCTCCATCCGAGGGCAGGATCTCTTCCACCGCAGTTTGTAGGTCATAAAAATCACGGGACTGCTTTGGCATGGCATAGAGGCTCTCTGCAGGATCCAGGAAGCAGCCGCCCAGCCCCAGACTCAGAGCAAAAAGTATCACAAAGAGTAACAAGCGTTTCAAAGCAGCGCCTCCTTTCCCATTAAGTTTCCATACAGAAATACATTATACCACAGATCGTAACAAAAGTGTAGTCTTGCGGTAACGAAAAATGTAAATTTATTTCAAAATTACTGCGTTTTTACCTAACAGGCCACGCAGTTCCTCCAGCATATCCTCCCGAATGGAGCAGCTTGTGCCGCGGCGCACGCCGGTATCGGCAAAATAGAGGATCGCCTGAAGCTGGCCGGGGAACATGGACAGGATCGCTCTGACCTTGCGATCCGCAGGACAGCCCTCGGTGGGCAGCTTCAGATAAAGCCGGGAGGGTGCTACGGTCTCCACCTGGGAGATGGCTCTGACCTCATTGATCACCATCTGCGGCAGCTTCTCATCCCGGACGGAGAGCCTGCCCTCCACCACAACAGGGGTGTTTTCCTTCAGGAGGCTTCCGTGCTTGGAGATCACACCGGAAAACGCCAGCAGCTCCATAGCTGCGGTATCATCCTCTAAGGTGATATAGGCCATCATGGTATTATTTCGGGTGGTTTTGCTCTTGACGGTCTCCACAATGCCGGCGATACGGACGATCTGCTCGTCACGGTAGATGCCGTCATTTTCTTCAAAGGATTGGAGAATTCTTAAAATCGGGATCACGCCCTTGCCCTGAAGCTGCTTGCGGTACTCATCCATGGGATGGCCGCTGAGATACATGCCGATGGTTTCCTTTTCCATCTGCATCAGCTCATTTCTGGGGCGTTCGGGGCAATCGGGAATCACGATCCGCGCCGCAGGCTCTTGCTCCGCAGAGAGGAAATCAAAGAAGCTGATCTGCCCCTCGATATCCTTCTTTTTGCTCCGTGCAACGCTGTCCATGATCTTCTCGTAGGCAGAGAGCATCTGCGCGCGGTTCAAGCCCAGGCCGTCCATGGCGCCGCACTTGATCAGGTTTTCCACAGCCCGCTTGTTCAGATCGGAGTCCTGCATACGGCGGATAAAGTCCTCCAGGGAGCTAAAGGGACCATCTGTCTCCCGCTGGGCAACCATCTGGCGGAGCAAGCCCCTGCCGATGTTTTTCACAGCGCCCAGACCGAAGCGGATACCCTCATCTTCTACGGTAAAAATGTCCTCAGAGCGGTTGATGTCGGGATTTAAGAGGCGGATGCCCATATCCTTACAATCGGCAATATAGCCTGCGGTTTTAGTGGAATTATCCAGCACCGAGGTCAGAAGGGCGGACATATATTCTTTGGGATAGTGACATTTCAGATATGCGGTATCATAGGCCACCTTGGCATAACAGACGGCATGGGCCTTGTTGAAGGCATAGTTGGCGAAGTCCAGGATCTCCTTGTAGATGGCCTGAGCTGCCTGCTCGCTGACACCGTTCCGGATCGCACCGGGAATGCCTCGCTCCTCATCGCCGTAGACAAAGGCTTTCTGCTCGGCAACAATCACATGCTCCTTCTTCTTGGAGATGGCACGGCGCATATTATCCGCCTGACCCAGAGAGTAGCCGCCCAGACGGCGGAAAATCTCGATGACCTGCTCCTGATAGACGATACAGCCGTAGGTAACGGCCAGAATCGGCTCTAACTGGGGGCAAATATAGCGGATCTTCTCCGGGTGAAGCTTGTTGTCAATAAATCTGGGGATGGAATCCAGGGGGCCGGGGCGGTAGAGCGCCACAATTGCCGTCAGATCTTCGATGGACTGGGGCTGCATATTGATGCACACGCCCGTAATACCGGCGGATTCCAGCTGGAACACACCGGCTGTTTTACCCTCGGAGAGCATACGGAAGCTGTCGGGATCGTCGTCCCGGACTTTTTGCAGGTCGAACTCCGGCTCTTTCCGGCGGATCTGGCGCTCGCAGTCATCAATGATGGTCAGGTTCCGCAGACCCAGGAAGTCCATCTTCAGCAGGCCCAACTCCTCGATGGTGGTCATGGTGAACTGGGTGACGATGGTATCGTCGTTCCGTGCCAGGGGAACATAGTCGGACACAGGATCCTTGGTGATCACCACGCCTGCGGCATGGGTGGAGGTGTTGCGTGGCATGCCCTCCAGGGCTCTGGCAGTATCAACCAGCTTCTTGACCCGCTCATCGCTGTCGTAAAGCTCCTTCAGCTGGGGAGACACCTTCAGAGCCTCGTCCAGGGTCATATGTAAGGTGGTGGGGATCAGCTTCGCCACCACATCGGTCTCGGCATAGGTGAAATTCAGAGCACGTCCCACATCCCGAATGGCAGCACGGGCAGCCATGGTACCGAAGGTGACGATCTGGGCAACTCTGTCCTTGCCGTATTTTCTCGTAACGTAATCAATGACTTCCCCACGGCGTGCCTGACAGAAATCCATATCGATATCAGGCATACTGACACGCTCCGGATTCAGGAAGCGTTCAAAGTACAGGCTGTACTTCATGGGGTCCAGGTCGGTGATGCCCAGGCAATAGGACACCATAGCACCGGCGGCAGAGCCTCTGCCGGGGCCTACGGGGATCTGCTGAGACTTGGCATAATCCACAAAGTCTGCCACGATCAGGAAATAGTCCACATAGCCCATTTTACGGATCATGGACATCTCGTATTCCAGGCGCTCCCGATAGCCCTCGGGGTCGGTGGGATAGCGGCGGGCATAACCGGCATTGCACTGGTGGGTGAACCAACTCCAGCCGTCGTGTCCCTCGGGGTAGGCAAACCGGGGCAGATGATACTGCCCGAAGGTAAACTCCACATTGCAGCGCTCTGCAATGCGGGCGGTATTCTCAATAGCCTCGGGCTGATTGGGGAAGAGCTTGCGCATCTCCTCCTCGGACTTCACATAGAACTCATCGGTCTCGAAGCGCATACGGTTGGGGTCGTCCACGGTTCTGCCGGTCTGAACGCACAGCAGAACATCCTGGACGGCGGCATCTTCCCGGCGGAGATAGTGGGCATCGTTGGTTGCCACCAGAGGAAGACCGGCCTCCTCTGCCAGCTTCAGGATGCCACGGTTGACCTCCTGCTGCTCCGGCAGGCGGTGATCCTGCAGCTCCAGGAAGAAATTCCCCTGTCCAAAGATCTCGGACATGGTCAGGGCATATTCCCGTGCGCCCACATAGTCATTACTGCTGAGCCTTCTTGCCACACCGCCTGCCAAACAGGCAGACAGGGCAATAAGACCTTCGGAATGCTCCCGAAGCAGCTCCAGATCCACACGGGGCTTATAGTAATAGCCCTCCAGGAAACCCTTGGAGACCATGTAGCTCAAGTTGCGGTAGCCGGTCTCGTTTTCGCAGAGCAGCACCAGATGATTGGCATCGCTGCCCTTGCCGTGCTCACGGTCAAAGCGGGACTTAGAGGCCACGTAGACCTCGCAGCCGATAATGGGCTTGATACCCTTGGCCTTAGCGGCACGGTAAAAGTCGATCACGCCGTACATGACACCGTGATCCGTAATGGCGACGGCATCCTGTCCCAGCTCCTTTACCCGATCCATCAGCTTGCCGATGCGGCAGGCTCCGTCCAAAAGGCTGTATTCCGTATGAAGGTGTAAGTGAACAAAGGACATAGCCGTAACTCCTCTCTCAGTTTTCCTGTGCCGCCAATGCCATGAGCTTGCGCATACGGTGGCTGGTGGCGGACTTGCTCAAAGGCGGCTCATGGAGCTCTGCCAGCTCCGAAAGAGCAGCTTCCGGATACTCCATGCGCAGCAGGGCGGTCTGCTTCAGTTTCTCGGGCAGATCGTCGAATTTGCCCCGCTCCTGCAGCTTCCGCAGGGCAGAGAGCTGTTCCTGGGCAGCGGCGACAATTTTATCCAAATTGGCAGAGTCGCAGTTGACCTTGCGGTTGGCGGTGTTGCGCCAGTCTTTCTCAATCTGGGCTGCCATGATGGCCATGGCGCTGACCGGCGCTCCGATGGTGGTAAGAAAATCCTCGATACTCTCGCTGAATTTATAGTACAAAATCGAGCTGCCCTTCCGCTCCGTCTCCTTGGCAGGCAGACCCATCTCCTCTAAAAGCGTCTGGGTCTCACGGCTGACGCTGAGATGGGTGGTGGAGAGCTCCAGATGGTAGCGCTTCTCCGGATCGGTTACAGAGCCACCTGCCAGAAATGCTCCCCGCAGGAAAGCTCTGCGGCAGCATTCGTTTTCCAGAAGTCCAAGGTTGACATGCAGGCAAATGCTGCTGGTGGCAGAGAAACCGCAGCGGGTAAAGACCTGCTGAATTTTCTCCGGGTCCGTAATGGCATAGACCTGCTTGCCGGGGAGAGGTCCCTCCGGCAGAATATCAAAGCTGACCCCCAGCGCCTTATGGAACAGGCGAGGCAGACGCAGAGCAAAGTCGTTACTCTCCGTCACAATACGGATCTGCTCAGAGGCAAAGGTATTGGCAAAGAGCAGCGTTCCCATTGCCTCCGCCAGAGCGCAGCAGTTTTTCGCCACCTCCGGGCGGCACAGTTCACTTTTTACATTGGAGGAAAAGGACATTTCGCCCTCCCCTTTCTTATGATAATTTCAGGTCACGGTGGCAAAGCTCCACGCTGTAACCGGCAGAGGTCAGTGCCTTTGCCATAAGCTCTGCGGTACACACAGAGCGGTGTCTGCCTCCGGTACAGCCGAAGGCGATGTGCAGCTCTTCAAAGCCCCGCTCCTGCGCCAGGGAAAGATGAAGCTTCAGAAGGGCTTCCAGCTGATTCATATATTCGCCGCTGTGGGCAAGGATATAATCCTGCACCGGCAGATCCAGGCCGGTCAGTTCTTTCAGTTCCGGCACCCAGAAGGGGTTTTCCAGGCAGCGGACATCGATGATCACATCCGCCGCAATGGGGCCGTGTTTTCTGCCGTAGGAGGAGATTTTAAGCTTCATGCTCTGTCCCCCAGAGGCGAACTTCCGGCTCCAGCAGCACACCGCTGTGGGCAAGAACTCTCTCCTGCACCAATGCGATCAACTCCAGAACATCCCTGGCCGTTGCGCCGCCCAAATTCACCACAAAGCCGGAATGCTTCTCCGAGACCGCAGCACCACCCACACGCAGACCCTTCAGACCTGCCTCCTGAATTAAGGCAGCAGCATAACCGGTCTTGGGACGCTTGAAGGTACTGCCGGCAGAGGGCAGCTCCAGCGGCTGAGAGGCTCGGCGGCGGTCGTTCAGTTCCTTGATTTTACTGCGGACAGTGGCTTCATCCGAGGGTGTCAGAGCAAAGCAGCTGCGGAGGATGATGCCATTTCTCCCCTGGAAACTGCTGGTACGGTAGCCGAAGCCCTGTTCAGTGCCTTCAAAGCGTCGGATGCTGCCATCCAAATCCATAAACTCCGTCCAGATGGCGCAATCCTTTAATTCTCCGCCGTAAGCACCGGCATTCATGTAGATGCCGCCGCCTACGCTGCCGGGAATACCGTGGGCAAATTCCAGACCGCTGAGACCGTTGCGAGCGGCAAACATGGCCGTCTGCGCCATGGTCATGCCGCTCATGGCAATGACCTGGGTATCATTCGCCAGCTCCAGCCCCATCAGGCACTCACGGGTGCAAATCACCAGACCGCGAAGGCCTTCGTCCGGCGCTAAGACATTGCTGCCGCTGCCGAGAATGCGGGGTTTGATATGGCAAGCTTGGGCTGCAAGAAAAATCTGCTGTAATTGCTCCGCGGAATTGGGAAAAACCATCAGCTCCGCAGGGCCGCCGATGCGGAAGGAGGTGTGCTTACTAAGCGGCTCCTCTTCCCGAAGGGAAAAAGCAGGTAAAAACTCAGATAAACGCTGTTTCAATTCCGTCATGGACATAATATTCTCCTTATACAAAAGGGAAAAACTCCCCGGTCGCATACTTCGCCACTATATCTATTATATTATATCACAGGAAGAACAAGATCGCAATCAGTTTTTGCTAAGGATAGTCGTTGTCTATACCTCAATTTATCATTTCTCATCCATCACTTCTCACCCATTCTTCCCCAGTCTCTTCCTTCGTATTATATTCCTTTTTATGTCCCTTAAACAGGTCTTTCATTTCCCTTTGGGATGCAAAAACCGCACGGAGATCGCTCCGTGCGGCTTTGGAAGTCCTGGTTATCTCTTTTTCGTATTCTGCGCTTCGAAGTGGCGGTTGATCTGCTCGGTGAATTCTACGGCGGCATTGTAGCCCATCTTCTTCTGGCGGTTGTTCATGGCTGCAATTTCCAGAATAATGGCAAGGTTTCTGCCGGGCTTGACGGGGATGGTAATGGCAGGCACTTTCACACCCAGAATGTCCATATACTGCTCCTCCAGGCCCAGGCGGTCATAGATCTGATCACCGGACCATGGGACAATGTTGACCACCAGATTGACAGCGGTCTCATCCTTAATGGCTGCCATACCAAAGAGCTTTGCCACGTTGATAACACCGATGCCTCGGATCTCGATATAGTTGCGGATCAGGGCGGGAGATGTACCCAGAAGCGTATTGTCAGCGATCTTGCGGATATCCACCGCATCGTCGGCAATGAGACGATGACCGCGCTTCAGCAGCTCTGCGGCTGCTTCACTCTTACCGATACCGCTCTCGCCCATAAGCAGCATACCCTCGCCGTAGACCTCTACCAGAACGCCGTGACGGGAAATTCTGGGTGCCAGAGCATTCTTCAGATAAGCGGTAATGCCGGAGACCAGATAGGAGGTAGACTCCAGGCAGCGGAGTATGGTGATATCGTGCTTCTTCGCCATCTCCAGGCACTCCGACGTGGGCTCGATATTACGGGCAAAGATCATGGCCGGAATCTTATGGGAGAAAAGCTGGTCAAAAATCTCCAGGCTGCGCTCGTGGCTCAGGGTGCTCAGGTAGGCAAATTCCACATTGCCCACCACCTGCAAACGCAGACGCTCAAAGTGTTCAAAGAAGCCGGCAAACTGAATGCCCGGTCGGGTGACTTCCTCTACAACAATGTCGACTTCCTCATAGTCCGAAGATGCATACAGGATGGTCAGGTGGAAATCCTCCACCACCTGTGTCAGAGGTACAGAGTAAGAATTCATAGGTTCTCCTTTCTGAAATCAGTAAAATCAGGGGTATTTCCATATGATTTTCTTCCATTATAGTATACAAAATGGGAAAGCGCAAGTTCTTAGAAAAAAATATAAAAATTTCAAATTTTTCTCTTGCTTTTTTCGAAGTTTTCTGCTAATATATGTACCGGCGCTTTATGGCGTCCTATTTTCCTGTGATTTTTCAACGATTGGAGGTGCAGCAATTGGCAAAGTGCGATATCTGCGGCAAGGGTGTTACGTTCGGCATTAAGGTCTCCCACTCTCACAGACGTTCCAACAGAATGTGGAAGCCCAACGTAAAGCGCGTGAAAGCTATCGTCAATGGTTCTCCCCGCCATGTCTACGTCTGTACAAGATGCCTCCGTTCCAATAAGGTTGAACGTGCTATCTGATTTTAGACATATAGAAAGACAAGCTGTTACGGCTTGTCTTTTTTATTTCCCTCCAGGGGCGAATTTTGTCGAAAAAAAGATTGACAACGGCTTTTTTCAGTTTTACTATTAGAATACATTCTACAGAAATCCGGTGATTTTCCATGCATGCTGCAAAAACGCGCCATCATTGGCTTTACGCAGGCTATTTTACTCTGAGCCTGATTTATTATGAGATTGTTTTCCACATCTCCTGCTCCGGCAATCCATTCAACCTGGGGCTGCTGTATAAGCTTCTCTTCTGCGCAGCTTACAGCTCCCTGGGCTACTATCTCTCCTCCCTGTTCCGGAAGCAGAAGTACAACCGCATCATTGCTGCGGTGCTGCTCTTTGCCACTTCCATGGCTTACATTGTACAGTACCTGGTATTCAAGCAGTTTAAGATGTTCTACGACATCAACACCATGACCGGCGGTGCAGGAGATGCGCTGAGTACCTACGTGAAGGAAATTATTGACCTGATCTTCCTTCAGGGTGGCTTCGTCGTGATCCTGCTGCTCCTCCTGCCCACGATTATTTACCTTCTGCTCAATATCAAGTATGACTATGCACCCAGATCCTACCCCCGGCAGCGTTTTCTTGTGCTGTGCCTGTCCATTCTCTCTTATGCTCTGGCGGTACTAATGATCATGCTGCACCCGGTACACAGCCTGACCTATCACGAGCAGTACAATTATCAGGCAGCAGTTCCCCAGTTTGGCCTGATCTCCGCCATGCGGCTGGATCTGCAGGATCAGATCTTTGGCAATGACTACGAATTCGAGTTTACGCCACCGCCCGAGACCACCCTTCCTGATGAATCCGACCCTTCTGCTCAGGTGACAAATCCCGATCCCACCGCTACGGAGGACTCTGCCACAGAGTCTACGGAACCTGTGATTGAATATGGCTACAATCAGCTGGACATCGACTTTGCCGCTCTGATGGAAAGCGGAAGCTACACCGAAGCATCCCTGGACAAGTATGTCAGCAGCCTGACCGCCTCGAAGCAGAATGAGTTTACCGGTCTCTTTGAGGGAAAGAATCTGATCTTTATCAGTGCCGAAGCCTTTAGCCGCGAGGTCATTGACCCGGAGCTGACCCCTACCCTGTACCGTATGGCAACTAAGGGTATCCAGTTCACAGACTTCTACCAGCCCTCCGGTGCCGGAACCACCGGCGGCGAATATCAGAATATCTTCGGTATGCTCCCCACCCAGGGCGGTATGTCCTTCAAGCGAAAAGCCGATGATTTCAACTATTACACCATGGGTACCCAGCTGGATCTTTTAGGCTACTATGGCAAGGCATTCCATAACAACGACTACACCTTCTACGACCGTCACCGTACTCACATTGCCCTCGGTTATTCCGACGGCTTCATGGGCTACGGCAACGGCATGGAGGAATATGTGCAGAATTTCTGGCCCCAGAGCGACTATGAGATGATCAGCGGTACCTTCCCCACCTATGTGGATCAGCAGCCCTTCAACATCTACTACATGTCCGTCAGCGGACACAACAACTACCAGCCCGGCAGCAACGCTATGACCAAGCGCCACTGGGATCGGGTGCAGGAGCTCCCCTACTCCAGCCGGGTCAAGGGCTATATCGCCGCCAACCTGGAGATGGAGGATGCCATGACCTATCTGATCGGCGCCTTGGAGGAGGCAGGAATTGCCGATGATACGGTGATCTGCATTGTCCCCGACCATTTCCCCTACGGTTTGGACTCTGAGGTGCTGGGCGATATGCCCTATCTCTCCGAGCTTTACGGATACGATGTTGACACCACCTGGGAACGTGACCACTCCGTTTGGCTGCTGTGGAGCGGCTGTCTGGAGGATATGGTGCCCATCGTGGTAGACAGCCCCACCTCGTCTCTGGATGTACTGCCCACCCTGATGAACCTCTTCGGCATCGAATTTGACTCCCGTCTGCTCCCGGGCAGAGATGTGTTCTCCGATGCGGAGGCCATTGTGTTCAACATGAGCTATGACTGGGTCACGGATTTGGGAACCTATTATGCCGCTTACGGCAAGTTTGTCCCCGCCATTGAGGGCAATACCGTACCCCAGGGCTACATTGACCGCATCCAGGCCATTGTCAAAAACAAGGTCACCTACTGCGAAGGTGTGCTGGATTGTGACTATTTCCGGCATGTGTTTGACGAAGAATGATCATAACAGTAAAAACGGCTTCACCGAAGTAGCAATCGGTGAAGCCGTTTATTCTATACTGTTGAATAATATGATAGATAATTAACTAATCTTAAAGGTCTTAACAACCTTGTCGTCACTCCAACTCCAGAATTCCGATACCTCAACTTCAATATCCGTTGTCGTATCATTCAATTCATACGCAATCTCAACAACTATTGTCGCTCCGGCTTTAATTTCCTTGCTTGCATCATCGCCCTCGTAATTTGCACTGTCTTCAACAAAATATGATTTATTCAATCCTACACCATTTTGATACACCGCATCTTCAAAAGCCACGCTAAACGAGGTAGGATCCTCATCAGAAACATTGGTAAAAATGTATTTTACAATGACAACAGGAGAGCCTTCATAGTCGTTAGCCAGTCGGAAACTGTCAATCTCTACGATATAGTCGCCCAAGTTTCCTGTTGGTGCGTTTTCAGTTGCTTGTTCTGTCGCATTTGAGGCCTTTGTTGAGGTGCTGACTGAGCCTGACTCTTCTTCCTCGCTGCCTATAGCAAAAAGGAAAAACACTACCAATAGCATAATTGTTGCAATAATTCTGGTATACTTCATTTTTTTACTCCTTTACAATTATTGATGCCAAAATACACGCGAACAAATAGGTAGCAACATCCAAAACATCGCCCGTGCCTGAAACAGTCCCAATGAATTGAAGTATCTCCCATATGAATCCGGACGCAAATGTCAGTGTCGCGGATATCAATCGTGAATATTTATGCTCAGAATAAATGATACTCACAAAACAGTAAAGCGAGAATGCCCACAGAAAATCCGTAAGATAATACTTAACAAAATCATTTGGCTCGTATAAAAGCAGCTGTCGGATATATTTGAGTTTCAAAGAAGGTTCAAAGAACTTTGCAATATATGTCTCTTCACGGAAGAGTAAATATACGCAGAATCCTATAAATAATGCAATTAGTCCAGCAATTACAGCCCGCCGTCTATGAAACATAATGCAACCACCAGAAATATATTACTCAATCTTTGAGTAATTGTCAATACTCAATTTATGAGTATGATATTATAGCCTCATTATTTGAAGGCAGGTAAACAGCCGATGGATTATAGAACAAGGCTTCGTAATATACGGGAAGACCTCGATTTAACACAATTTGAAATAGGACAGCTACTCAATAAGTCGCAGCAAGGCTATAATCATATTGAAACAGGCCGTGCTGAGTTAAAAATCGAGGACTTAATCAAATTATGTAAGTTTTATAATCTGTCTGCTGATTATGTAATCGGTCTTTCCGACACAAAAGCAAGCTATAAATGAAGACGAGGAATGCTGAAAATCACACATTCCTCGTCTTATTCTATTTGCAGCTATGATATTATTTGCTCTTATGAGCAAGCTCGTTAGTATCCAGGCTGTTGCGGAAGACGAAGAAGCGCTGGTAGAAGAACTCCAGGATGAAGTTCAGTACCATATTGATGGCGGTGACCAGGTACTCGTTCCACAGGCAGGTGGATGTGAGATAGTGCTCCAGCCAGGTGGAGGCCGGGGTGAATACTGCGTAGAACAGTGCCACCTTCAGCATGGCAATGGGTACATTGTTGGCAGCCTGGAAGGTATAGCGGCGGTTCAGGGTGAAATTCCAGAGCACAGACAGCACCAGGGCAATCAGGTAGCTGACCCAGTAATCCAGATGTACCAGCTCGTTCAGCAGGGTGAAAACGCCGATCTGAATGAGACCTGCGGAGATGGAGACCAGCAGGAACTTCAGGCTGCGCCATAATTCTTTTTTGTTCATATCGTTACCTCGCCCACTCGGCATCCTCGACCTCGCAGGTCTTCTGCCGGTGCATCAGATTTTCCAGCATACTCTTGGCATCGGCGCCCTCGTAGAGTACTGCATAGGCAGCCTGGGTGATGGGCATCTCAACGCCGCACTGCAGCGCCAGCTTATGGGCGGCGGCAGCGGCATAGTAGCCCTCCACCACAGCACCGACTTCCTTCATGGCCTGCTGCACATCCTTGCCCTGGCCGATGAGAATACCGGCACGGCGGTTTCGGGAGTGCATGGAGGTGCAGGTAACAATCAGGTCGCCCACACCGGCAAGACCGGCGAAGGTCTCACGCTTGGCACCCAGAGCAATGCCCAGACGGGCAACCTCCGCAAGGCCACGGGTCATCAGCAGCGCCTTGGCATTATCGCCGTAGCCCATGCCGTCGCTGACACCGGCGCAGAGAGCGATGACATTCTTATGCGCAGCACCCAGCTCCACACCCACCGCATCGGGACAGGTGTAGACACGGAGCTTGTGGCTCATGAAGGCGGTCTGGACTTTTTCCGCAAGGCTTTTATCCTCGCAGGCAGCCACCACGCCGGTGGGAATGCCACGGCTGACCTCCTCTGCATGGGAGGGGCCGGAGAGGGCAACCACCTTTTTGCCGGTTTCAGACGCAATGATCTGAGTCATGCGCAGACCGGTATCCGCCTCAATGCCCTTGGTCACGGAGACCAGAATGGCATCCTCGCGAATATAAGGAGCAAAGGTCTTCGCCGTGGAGCGTACCGCAAAGGAAGGCGTAGCAAAAACCAGCATATCCTTATCCGCAGCTTCCGCAGCGGAATCGGTGAAATGAAGGCTGTCAGGAAGGGTGACGCCCTTCAGGAAGGGGTTTTCGTGGGTGGAGCGCAGCTGCTCACACTCTTCCTTGAAATAAGACCAGAGGCTGACCTCATGGTCATTCTTCAGCAGTGCCATTGCCAGAGCCGTGCCCCAGGCACCGCTGCCAATCACCATGATTTTCAATCGATATCCCTCACTTGTTCTTGGATTTTTTAAGATAAGTCTTGCGTTCTTCGCCGCTGAGCAGGCGCTGGATATTGCCCCTGTGCATGAACAGCGCAATCAGCGCTATGATCATAGCAATGATCCAAACAGGAGGATTCAGAGCAAAGAACAGAGCAAAGCAGATACCATAGGCAAGGCAGCAGAAGATGGAGCCTACGGACACATACTTTGTCGCAGCAAAGAGCAGGATAAATACCACCAGCAGGATCACAAAAATCCGCCAATCCATCACCAGCGCCAAAGCGCCTGCGGTAAGGATGCCCTTTCCTCCCTTGAAATTGAAAAACAGGGGAAGAATATGACCCATGAAAACGCAGAAGCCTGCTACCATACTGGCAAGATCCGCATTGTCAGGATAGATCAGACGGGCAAGCAGTGCTGCAATGGCCATTTTGCCCATGTCGATGGCAATGACCAGCAGCGTACTCCAGCCGCCGAAGTTGCGGTAAAAATTGGTTAGACCGGCATTTCCGCTGCCCTTGGTGCGGACATCCTCATGGATAAAGAAACGGGAGATGACCAATGCGCCGTTGAAACTGCCCAGCAGGTAGCCCATGACGGCACAAATAGCCAGTTTCCAAATCATGACTTATTCCTCCTTGTCACCTTTCTGTCGGATGGTAATGCGAATGGGCGTGCCTTCCAAACCGAAGACAGCACGGATCTGGTTCTCCAGATAACGCTGGTAAGAGAAGTGGAAAAGTCTGGCATCATTGCAGAAAATCACAAAATGCGGCGGCTTCACGCCCACCTGGGTCATATAGTAGATCTTCAGGCGGCGACCCTTGTCTGTGGGAGGCTGCACACGGGC
>JAZNVK010000309.1:0-9528 GCA_045592805.1 Faecousia sp. | reverse complement strand
CCGCCGAAGCCTGGTGCTTCGGCGGCTTTTCTCTTTATCGCTGGTTGTTGGTCTGGTTCTTGTTCTGATTGTTGTTCTGATTGTTATTCTGATTGTTATTCTGGTTCTTGTTCTGGTTGTTGTTCCGGTTTTCCATGGTTCATTCCTCCGATTTTCTTTGTTGCGTCTGAACGCAGGCTTAGTATGCACCCTTTTCTCTCATTTATCCTTCTGCCGAAAAATCATGCCTGCAAGCCAGCCGAATATCACCGCCGCAACAATTCCGCCTGCCGCCGCTCCCAGACCGCCGGTAAAAATGCCCAGGAAGCCCTTCTCCTCCACCGCTTTCCGCACACCTGTAGCCAGGGTATTACCGAAGCCGGTGAGGGGGACGGTTGCGCCCGCTCCGGCGAAATCCACGATTTTATCATAAAGCCCAATTGCGCCCAGGAAGACTCCCAGCACCACATAGCTCACCAGAATTCTCGCCGGTGTCAGCTTGGTTTTATCGATGAGCAGCTGCCCCACGACACAGAGAATGCCGCCCACCGCAAATGCCTTCAGATACTCCATTCAGTCCTCCTCCCTGCAAATGCTGACCGCATGGCACACCGCCGGAATGGACTGCCCCTGCTGCACGCTCAGGGGAGAGAGCAGCGCACCCGTACCGCAGAACAGCAGCCGCTTCAGCTCCCCACGTTCCAACCTCCCCAGCAGAGATCCGCAGAGAGTCACGGCACTGCAGCCGCAGCCGCTGCCGCCGCAGTGTACATCCTGCTTTTCCAAGTCGTAGATCAGCATACCGCAATCGCTATAGTTCGCGCTCAGATCGTAGCCCTTGCGCCCCATAAGCTCCAGCACCAGTTCATAGCCCAGCTTTCCCAGATCTCCCGTGACAATGAGATCATAGTCCGCAGGTTTGAGATTCAGATCCCGAAAATGGGCCTCCAGAGTGGAAACCGCCGCCGGTGCCATGGCTGCGCCCATATTATTGGCATCCTTGATGCCGCTGTCCACAATGGTTCCGATGGTGCCGTGGCAGAGGCGAAGTCCCCTGCCCTCGCGACCCAGGATCACCGCCCCGGCTCCTGTTACCGTCCATTGTGCCGTAGGTGTCCGCTGACCGCCGTAGCCCAGAGGAAAACGGTACTGCCGCTCCGAGGCCGCAAAATGAGAGGAGGTCAGCGCCATGACCCGGCGACAGAAACCACCGGAAACAGCCATTGCGCCCAGAAGCAGCCCCTCTGCCATGGTGGAGCAGGCACCGTAGAGACCGAAGGCAGGCACCCTCTGATCACGCAGGGAGAAGCTGGAGCCCACACATTGGTTCAGAAGATCTCCCGTAAAAGCGGCATCCAGATCCGTCAGGGAGAGTTTCCCCTTTTCCAGCGCCAGGTCATAGCAAAGCTGCTGCATACGGCTCTCTGCCTGTTCCCAGGATTTCTGCCCGAAAAAAGTATCCCGGCTATTAAGGTCAAAGCTGTCAGCCAGTGGGCCTGCCGCCTCCTTTTTCCCCACAACCGAGGCATAGCTCAGAATCAGCGGCTTCTCCCCGAAGGCAATGCTCTGCCGTCCGAAATGCTGCACCGTCAAAAAAATACCTCCCATAATGTTCTTATGGGAAGTATGTGCAGAAGATATTATTTCATGTAAGCGTTTTAGCAGCTCCTGCCCTTTTTTATTCCGCAAAAACATATTTCTTCAATCTGCGGAAAGCCTCTTTCACTCTGGCATTGGGCAGCGCCAGATTGATGCGCAGATGACAGGGGCCGTGGAACATCCTGCCGTCCTGCACCGCCACGCCCACGCTCCAGGCACGCTTTTCGATGTCGTCCAGGCTGATGCCATGCTGCTGGCAGTAGTCGCTGCAATCCACAAAGAGCATATAAGTCCCCTCCGGGCGGAAGCACTTCAGACCGGGCAGCTCATTTTGAATAAAATCGCAGGCATCGTCCACATTTTGGCTCAGCACCTGCCGCAGCTCCTGAAGCCATTCCTCGCCCTCCTGAGAATAAGCGCCCACGAGGGCATACATGGACAGCACGTTCATGGAGTTATAGTGGGACAGGGATGCCTGTTTGCGCACGGCGGTACGCAGCTCGTCATTGTAGATAATATGATAGCTGCCGATGAGACCGGCTAAGTTAAAGGTCTTGGAGGGGGCATAGAGGGCAACGGTGTTCTCCCTGGCATATTCGCTCACCGATTGGGTGGGAATGTGCCGGTGGCCGTGAAGCAGCAGGTCAGACCAGATCTCGTCGGAGATCACCCGCACGTGGTACTTTTCAAAGAGCGCCATGGCCTTCTCCAGCTCCCGGCGCTCCCAGACTCTGCCGCAGGGATTGTGGGGAGAGCAGAAAATGGCAGTGCGCAGCTTGTGGCTGCGGATCTTCTCCTCCATATCCTCGAAATCCATGCGGTAAACACCCTGTTCATCCGGAACCAGAGGGCTGTGGATCATGGGATAGCCTGCGTTGTTCAGGCTGGAAGTGAAGCCGATATAGGTGGGGCTGTGTACCAGAACCGCCTCTCCCGGCTCGCAGAGCACACCCAGGGCGCTCATAACGCCGCCCAAAACGCCGTTTTCATAGCCGATATGCTCCGCTTGCAAGTTTTCCACACCGTTGTGGCTCTGCTGCCAGTGGATCACCGCATCAAAATATTCCGGACGGGTAGAGAAATAGCCATAAGCGGGATGGGACAGCCGCTCTGAAACCGCCTTGACAATGGAGGGCGCTGTGGGGAAATTCATATCCGCCACCCACATGGGAATGGCATCAAAGCCTGCCTCGGGAGCAGCAGGCGCAAAACCGTCCATCGTCCCCAGGGCATCCACGGCAATGGCATCCTTTCCCTTGCGATCCATAATACTTGTAAAATCGTACTTCATGGCAAAAGCCTCCTTTTTTCTGATTATACAGGATGATGGCAAAAGTTTCAAGCTTTTCTCTGCACACCTTGCGGAAGCGTAAGCATTGGGAGCGAAGCACTGCGCTTTCGCCATGGAAATCCGGCTTTGCCTCTTTCTTTTTCCAGGGAAATTTGATATAATGGTCAAAATATACCTTGGAGGCGCTTTATGGATCAGAATCGGCTGTATTATCAGGATGCTTATGTACGTCAGGGCAGTGCTGTGGTGCGCTCCTGCGAGCCTTGCAAAAAGGGCTTTGCCGTCACCTTGGATCAGACGATTTTCTATCCCACCGGCGGCGGTCAGCCCTGTGATCTTGGCACCATTGGAGAAGCAACGGTGCTGGATGTCAGCGAAAAGGGCGAGGAGGTCGTCCACCTCTGCGACCGTAGTCTGAACGTGGGCGAAGTGTATGCGCTAAGGGTGGATTTTGACCGTCGCTTCTCCCTGATGCAGCAGCACTCGGGAGAGCATCTGGTCTCCGGTATTGTCCATCGTCGTTTCGGCTATGATAATGTGGGCTTCCACATGGGCAGCGATATGATCACCATTGATTTCAGCGGCGAACTGACAATGGAGCAGCTGCAGGAAGTGGAGCTGGAGGTCAATCAAATCATCTGGCAGGATATTCCCTGTACAATTCTATATCCCGAGGCAGAGGAACTGGCAGCACTTCCCTACCGCAGCAAGAAGGAATTGAGCGGACAGGTGCGGCTGGTGAAATTCGGTGATACCGACCTCTGCGCCTGCTGCGGTCTGCACGTGTCCACCACCGGCCAGATCGGCCTGGTAAAACTCTTTTCCACCACCAAATTCCATGCAGGCTCCCGTGTGGAGCTGCTCTGCGGCAAACGAGCGCTGGAACATCTGAATTTACTTGCCGCACAGAATCGACAAGTCTCCAACCTGCTGTCTGCCAAGCCCGTGGCTACGGCAGCGGCGGTGGCCAGAATAAAGGAGGAGCTGGCAACCTGCCAGTATCAGCTGGGCGCTGCCCAAAACCGGCTCTTTGCCCTGAAGGCGGCAGAGCTGGAGGGTAAGGGCGATGTGCTGCTCTTTGAAGAGGGACTCAGCGCCGATGCACTGCGCCGTCTGGCAGACGCAGTGCTACAAAGCTGCGGCGGACGCTGCGCCGTATTCAGCGGCGAGGGCGAGAATTACAAATATGCCATTGGCCACAAGGGTGGCGATCTGCGCAGCTTCGCCAGGGAGCTGAATGCGGCGCTCAACGGCAGAGGTGGCGGCAAGCCGGAGTTCATCCAGGGCTCGGTCAATGCAGACAAAACACAGATCGAGACATTCTTTGGAGGAACACTATGATTCAGGTGATTTGCCCTGTTTGTGGGGCTTTGCTTACAACAGAAAAACCTGCCTGGCGCTGTGAGAATGGCCATTGCTTCGATGTGGCACGGCAGGGCTATGTGAACCTCCTGACCGTGCAGCAGAAGCACTCTCTCCACCCGGGAGACACGGCAGAGATGGTGCTGGCTCGGCGGCGTTTTCTCCAGGCGGGACATTATTTCCGTATTCGTGGGAAGCTGCGACGGATGCTGGATCGCTTTGCGCCGGAGGCGCAGAGAATTCTGGACGTGGGCTGCGGCGAGGGCTATTATCTTATCGGTGTTCTGGGGAAGGAGCGCTGGGGTGTGGACATCTCCAAAGATGCGGTGCGCCATGCCGCCGCCCGGGACAAGACCGCCCAATTTGTCACTGCTACCGCCGCTCACCTGCCCTTTGCCGACAGAAGCTTTGATGCGCTTCTGTCCATGTTCGCCCTGACCGTGGAGGAGGAATATGCCAGAGTGCTGGACGAAAACGGCATTTTTATTCAGGTCTTGGCAGGAGAAAAGCACTTGCAGGGGCTGAAATCCATTATTTACCCCAGCCTGACAGAAAAGCCAAAAAATCTGCAGCCGGAGCTGGAGGGCTTTACTCTGATGCACCATGAGGTGCTGGAGTTCCCCGTCCGTCTGGAGGATGCCCAAAGCGTGCAGGATCTATTGAGCATGACGCCCCACCTCTGGCGCATTTCCAGGGAGGGCGCTGAGCGGCTGGCTCGGACAGAGCGTCTGGAAGACCGTGCCGAGGTAGTGTTTAATATTTACCGTAGACAAAATTCATAATTTTTGTTACAATATGTAAAATCCAATGGAGAGTTTCTATGCTGGAAAAGCTGAAATTTGTAGAAGATAAGTATATGGAGCTCTGCGCCCGTACGGAGCAGCCGGATTTCTATGCCGACCCCAAAAAGGCTGCCGCCTACCTGAAGGAGCAGCGGGATTTAGAGCCCATTGTCAATGCCTACCGAGGCTATTTGAAGGCACGGCAGGATATGCAGGAGGCGCAGGAATTGATGTCCTCCGGCGATCCGGAGTTAAAAGAGCTGTGCCAGGAGGAGTTTGCCGCCGCTAAAAAACGCAGCGAGAGTCTGGAGCAGGAGCTGAAGATCCTGCTGCTGCCCAAGGATCCCAACGACGACAAGAGCGTCATTATGGAGATCCGTGGGGGTGTGGGCGGCGAGGAGAGCGCCCTCTTTGCCCATAGTCTGTTCCGTATGTACAACCTCTATGCCGCCTCCCGTGGCTGGAGCGTGGAGCTGCTGAACTACACGGAGACGGAGCTGGGCGGCATCAAGGAAGGGCATTTTATGATCAAAGGTACGGGGGCTTATTCCCGGCTGAAGTTTGAGTCCGGTGTCCACCGGGTGCAGCGTGTGCCGGAAACGGAATCCGGTGGCCGTGTGCACACCTCCACCGCCACGGTGGCGGTGCTGCCCGAGATGGAGGAGGCGGATGTGGACATCCGTCCCGAGGATATTGAGATGCAGGTCTACCCCTCCTCCGGTGCCGGTGGCCAGCACATTAACAAGACCTCTTCGGCAGTGCGGCTGATCCACAAGCCCACGGGCATTGTGGTGGCCTGCCAGGAGGAGCGCAGCCAGTTCCAGAACCGTGAAAAGTGCATGATGATGCTCTCCTCCAAGCTCTACCAGATGGAGCAGGAGCGCATTGAATCGGAATACTCCGGACAGCGGAAGAGCCAGGTAGGCAGCGGCATGCGCAACGAGAAGATCCGCACCTACAACTTCCCCCAGAGCCGTGTCACCGACCACCGCATCGGTCTGACCTTATATAAGATCGATGCCGTAATGAACGGCGCTCTGGACGAGATCCTGGATGCGCTGATTTCTGCCGATCAGGCAGATAAGCTGAGAGAAAGCGGGGAAAAAGCGTGAAAACCGTAATGCTTTCCGTTGGAAAAGAGGAAGATCTGCACTTTGCGGCGGAGCTGATCCGCAAAGGTGAGCTGGTGGGAATCCCCACAGAGACGGTCTACGGTCTGGGTGCCAACGGTCTGGACGAAAATGCCGTGCGAAAGATCTTCGCCGCCAAGGGTCGCCCTGTGGACAACCCCCTGATTTTGCACATTGCAAGACCGGAACAGCTCAGTGAACTCTGTCAGGACATCCCGGAGCAGGCATGGCGTTTGGCGGAGCGCTTCTGGCCGGGGCCTCTGACCATGGTATTGCCCGTAAAACCCCATATTCCCAAGGTCACCACCGCCAATTTGGACACCCTTGCCGTGCGCTGCCCCAAGACCGAGGCCACCCGAAGGCTCATCGAGCTGGCAGGTGTTCCCATTGCCGCACCCTCGGCCAATCTGTCGGGCAAGCCTTCCACCACCACTGCCCAGCACGTGCTGAAGGACATGGACGGCCGTATCGCCGCCATTTTGGACGGCGGTGCCTGTCAGGTGGGTGTGGAGAGCACCATTGTGGATCTCACCGGGGAAAAGCCCCGTCTGCTGCGCCCCGGCGGTATCTCCCCGGAGGAGCTGAAGGAGATCTTAGGCGAGCTGCTGATCGATAAAGCCGTGCTGGCGCAGATCTCCCATGATGAAGTGGTGCGTGCGCCGGGTATGAAGTACAAGCACTACGCTCCCCAGGCACAGGTGCTGATCGTCAAAGGCAGCAGCGCCGCTGCCGCCGCCTATGTGAAGGAAAACTGGTCGGAGGGCTGCGCCGTCATGTGCTTTGAGGAGGAATTACCTCTTTACGAGGGTCTGTACGCTCTGGCCTATGGCAAGGCGGAGGATGTGAACACCCTGTCTGCCGGTCTTTTTGCCGCCCTGCGGGAACTGGATCGGGAGCAGATCCATACGGTCTATGCCCGTTGCCCTGAGGGCGGCGGTGTGGCCTATGCGGTGCAAAACCGGCTGAAAAAAGCCGCCGGTTTCCGGGAGATCGAGGTGAAGTCCCTTTGACGGTCATTGGTATCACCGGTGGCAGCGGCTGCGGCAAGACCACCCTCCTAAGAAGGATCGAAGCCATGGGCGGCCTGTGTATCGATTGCGATGCCCTGTATCATCGGCTGCTTGCAGAGGATTCTGCCATGATCGAGGCCATATTGGAGCGTTTTCCCACGGTGGGAGGCGACACGGGCATCGACCGCAAGAAGCTGGGTGCCATTGTCTTTGCCGACCCGGAAGCCCTGAAGGACTTAAACCGCATCACCCACAGCCGTGTGGAGGAAAAGGTACAGGAACTGCTGGCAGGCTCCTCTGCCCCTCTGGCGGCCATTGATGCCATCGGGCTTTTTGAAAGCCGATTGAAGGAGCTGTGCCATGTGACCGTGGCCGTTACCGCCCCACGGGAGGCAAGGGTTCAGCGGCTGATGGCACGGGACAACATCAGCCGTGCCTATGCCGAAAGCCGCATCGATGCCCAGCGGCAGAACGAGGAGTTTGCCCGTCTGTGCCGGTACTGTCTGTGCAACGATTCCTCAGAGGAGGAATTTGAAAAAAAATGTGATCAATTTCTGAAAGGAGTTACCCCCATGGAAGAAAAGAAATACGAAAACCTGCGCAAGGAGCTGATGTACAGCCCCAAGAACGGCTATGACCGCATTTCCGAGGCGGATCTGGCCGCCATGAAGCCCTACTGCAAGGAGTACATGGAGTTCATCTCCCAATGCAAGACCGAGCGTGAGGCCGTGGATTGGACCATCGAGGTGGCCGAAAAGAACGGCTTCAAGCCTCTGGTTCCCGGCATGAAGCTGAACCCCGGCGACAAGGTCTACGGCAATGACCACGGCAAGGCCGTGATCTTCGCAGTGGTTGGCACGGAGTCCCTGGACAAGGGCGTTCATATCTGCGCCGCCCATGCCGACTCTCCCCGTCTGGATCTGAAGCCCAATCCCCTGTATGAGGACAGCGAAATGGCCTTCTTCAAGACCCACTACTACGGCGGAATCAAGAAGTACCAGTGGACCACTACTCCTCTGGCACTCCACGGTGTTGTGGTCAAGAAGGATCGCTCCGTGGTGAAGGTCACCATCGGTGAGGATGTGAACGATCCCATCCTGTGCATCACCGACCTGCTGATCCACCTGTCCGCTGACCAGATGAAGAAGCCTCTGGCCGAGGGCATCACCGGCGAAGGTCTCCGTGTTCTGCTGGGCAGCAAGCCCCTGAAGGACGACGAGGGCAGTGACCGTGTAAAGTTCGCCATTTTGTGCCTGCTCAACGAGAAGTACGGCATCACCGAGGAGGACTTCCTCTCCGCTGAGCTGACCATGGTTCCCGCAGGCCCTGCCCGTGAGGTCGGTCTGGATCGCTCTCTCATCGCCGCCTACGGCCACGACGACCGTGTCTGCGCCTATGCCGCCTTCAAGCCCCTGCTGGAGATCGGCACTCCCACCAAGACCGCTGTCTGCGTGCTGGCAGATAAGGAAGAAGTTGGTTCCAACGGCATCTCCGGCATGCAGAGCCAGTACTTCGACACCTTTATGCACAACCTGTGCAAGGCCACCGGTGCCTGCATGCGCCGCTGCTTCGAGAATTCCTTCTGCCTCAGTGCCGATGTTTCCAATGCCTACGATCCCCTGTTCCCCGAGACCTGCGACAAGGGCAACAACACCCGTATCAACTACGGCACCGGCATCTTCAAGTACACCGGTTCCCGTGGCAAGGGCGGCGCTTCCGATGCTGCCGCTGAGGTCATGGGCTATGTGCGCAAGCTCTTTGCAGACAACGACGTGATCTGGCAGACCGGCGAGCTGGGCAAGGTGGACCAGGGCGGCGGCGGCACTGTTGCCTGCTACATGGCCAACCGCAACATCGAGACCGTGGATGCCGGCGTTCCCGTGCTGAGTATGCACGCGCCCATTGAGCTGGTTTCCAAGCTGGACTGCTACGAAACCATGCTGGCCTGCAAGGCAATTTATCTGGCATAACAGAAACTATCAAAGCCCCCTCGGACGAGGGGGCTTTTCTGCACTTTGTTCACAATTCCTCACTTTACTTTTCCGTCGATCGATGGTAAAATAAATAAACAAACGGAAAGGAGGCGGATAGCTTGCGCGATTTTATTCAGGAACTGAAAAACTTTCGCCGTAAGGGCGATATGCTACTGCTGATACTGTGCCTGGCCACATCCGCCTTCGGATGTCTGATTATTGCCAGCGTCACCAACGCCGCGAAATTCGGCGGTTCTACCCGCTACATCGCCATTCAGATCGGCGCAACCATCCTTGGTGTGCTTCTGTTTGCCGTGATGTCCAGCATTGACACCGACGTATTTTCCGAGCATCGGCTGCTTCTGGTTTGCGCCAGTATGGTGCTGTTGGTTTTGCTTGTCC
>JAZNVK010000308.1:0-5160 GCA_045592805.1 Faecousia sp. | reverse complement strand
GATCGATACCATCTTAGTCCTCTGCGGCGAGAGCCGTCAGGAGGACATCGCCTCCAGCCCCGAGAAGCCCACCTGGGTCTACCCCCATATCCGAGCAGTACTCAATAATCTGACAGGAGAGATAGAACTATGAAACTCAATTACAAGCGTACCATCTTCGTCGGCTTTGCCTTTTTCCTTATCAGCGCCTTCTGGCAGGCCTATGACAATGCCATCCCTCTGGCTCTGACCAACAAATTCGGCCTGTCCCAGACCGCCTCCGGCGTAATCATGGCCCTGGATAACATTTTGGCGCTGTTCCTGCTGCCGCTCTTTGGCACTCTGTCCGACCGTTGCCGCAGCCGCCACGGCCGTCGTACCCCCTTCATTGTCACCGGTACTGTCCTGGCAGCGGTGCTGCTGGTGGCTCTGTCCTTCGTGGATATGGCGCAGCTGAAGAACGTCTCTGCCGTGGCAGAGGTGGACTCTCCTACCGCCCTTCAGACTATCTATGACAGCCAGAGCGCCGAGACCCTCCGCACGCCCGACGGCGACAGCTTTGTGCTGCAGGAGCTTTTCACCCGTGAGGAGTTCACCTCCATCAGCTCCCAGCTGGAGAAGCGGGACGGCACGCTCTACAGTGTTTCTGCCGATGCGCCCTATACATTGGAATTCTCCGAGGCACACACTGCTACCGTGACCAAGCAGGCGGATGATAAAGCCTTTACCAATCCCCAGTATACGGACTATGTGATCCCCGCCCGTCAGGCCTATGCCGCAGCCCAGACCGATGCCAACCCCGGCGTTTTGATCCTCTTTATCGCCGTGCTGCTGATGGTGCTTCTGAGCATGGCCATCTTCCGCTCTCCCGCCGTGGCGCTGATGCCCGACGTGACCATCAAGCCCCTGCGCTCCAAGGCCAATGCGGTCATCAACCTTATGGGTACCGCCGGCGGCATGCTGGTGCTGGGGCTGGGCATCGTCTTTGCCACCGGTTCTCTGCAGAACGCCATGATGAGCTACCGCCTCTATTTTGCTGTGGTGGCAGGTCTTATGCTTCTGGCTCTGGCCATCTTCCTCTGGCAGGTCAAGGAACCTCGTTTCGTCCGTGAGATGGAGGCGGAGACCAAGCGTCTGGGTATCGAGGAGAAGGAAGAGGATAAATCCGAAAAGCAGGCCCTCAGCCGTGCCCGTCGCCGCAGCCTGGTGTTCCTGCTGGCCTCCATTGTCCTCTGGTTCTTTGGCTACAATGCCGTTACATCCAAGTACTCCGTCTATGCCGGCAATATCCTGAACAAGGATTACAACCTGACCCTCATGCTGGCACAGGGCGCCGCCATTGTCTCCTACCTGCCCGTAGGCTTCGTTGCCTCCCGTGTGGGCAGAAAGAAGACCATCCTGGCCGGTATCGTCATGCTCACCACCTCCTTTGCTGTGGCAGGCTTCCTGCGCCAGAGCAGCCCCACCTGGCTGATGAACTGCATGTTCTGCCTTGCCGGTATCGGCTGGGCAACCATCAATGTCAACTCCTTCCCCATGGTGGTGGAGATGTGCAAGGGCTCCGACGTGGGCAAGTACACCGGCATCTACTACACCGCCAGCATGGCAGCCCAGACCCTGACCCCCATGCTCTCCGGCTTCCTTATGGACAAGCTGGGCATGACCGTCCTCTTCCCCTATGCAGCCATCTTCGCAGGTCTGGCCTTCGTGACCATGCTCTTCGTATTCCACGGCGATAACAAGCCCACCGCCAAGAAGGGTCTGGAAGCCCTGGATGTGGAGGATTAAGGCAAATGTGGATTCTGATTGTCCTCCTGATCCTTGTGCTTCTGGTCGGTCTGTGGATTTTGTCCTTCCGTGGCAAGCGCAGCAGCGGTGATTTCCACGGCCTTGCCGGGTATCACTATGCCCACCGTGGCCTTCACGACAGCGCCTCCGGCATTCCCGAGAACTCCCTTCTGGCCTTCCGCAAGGCGGTGGAGCACGGCTACGGCGCTGAGCTGGATGTCCATCTCAGTAAGGACGGCCGTCTGGTGGTGATCCACGACGAGAGCCTTCTGCGCACCGCCGGTGTCAACCGCAAGGTCTGCGATTGCACCACCAGGGAGCTCCGTGGCTATTTCCTGGAGGAGACGGGAGAGCCCATCCCCTTCCTGGAAGAGGTTCTGCCCATTTTTGCCGGCAAGACGCCCTTAGTGGTGGAGCTGAAGCCTTACGCCAAGAACCATGCCGCCCTGGCAGAGGCCACCTGTAAAATGCTGGATCAGTATCCCGACCTGGAGTACTGCATCGAGTCCTTTGACCCCCGCGCCCTTCTCTGGCTGAAGAAGCATCGCCCGGAGATCATCCGTGGCCAGCTGGCCTCCAACTTCATGAAGGATCGCAGCGGCTTATCCGCCCCTCTGGCTTTCCTTCTGACCAATCTCATGTGCAATTTCCTTACAGTGCCACACTTCGTGGCCTACCGTTATTCCGACCGCCGCAACCTCTGCCTGCGCCTGAGCCGAAAGATCTGGGGCGTGCAGGAGTTCAGCTGGACAGTCACCTCTCCCCGTCGGGCGAAAAAGCTCCGTCGGGAGGGATCTATCCTGATTTTTGAGGACTTTAATCCCTAAAAGGAGCAAGAAATGTACGATAAACTCACCAAAAAAGATATCGCCCTCATGGAGGCGGAGTTGGAGGATCGCCGTCTGAACCAGCGCCCCAAGATCATGGAGGAGGTCAAGCGCACCCGTGAATTCGGTGACCTCAGCGAGAACTACGAATACAAGGCCGCCAAGCAGGCCCAGCGCCGCAATGACAGCCGCATGCGCTACCTGCAGAATATGATCAAAACCGCCCAGGTCATCGACGACGAGCCTGCGGCGCAGGCAGAGGGCGTGAAGCTCTACGACCGTGTCACCCTGTACCTCCCTGAGGACGAGGAGACCATGGTGATCCAGGTGGTCACTACCGTCCGTGTAGAGCCTGACCGTGGCTTCATCAGCCTGGAATCCCCGCTGGGCAAGGCTGTCCTGGGCAAAAAAGTGGGCGACACCGTCACCGTCCGAGTAAACGACAGCTACAGCTACGATGCCGTGATCCAAAAGGTGGAAGCCGCTGAGGACGACGGCTCTGCCCCCCTCATGCCCTTCTAAGCGCTGTTTCCAAAGAAACCCGTAGGGGCGCACCCAAGTGTGCGCCCGTTACTCCACCGCCGAAAGGAGGCATCCCCCGTGTACCAGCCCCTGGCCGACGAGCTTCGGCCCCAAACCATCGATGAGGTCTACGGTCAGGAGGAGATCCTGGGCGAGGGCAAGATGCTCCGCCGTATGATCGAGTCCGGCAGAGTGCCAAACCTGATCTTCTACGGCCCCAGCGGCACCGGCAAGACCACCGTGGCCAATATCATCGCCAAGGCCACCCGCCGCACCCTCTATAAGCTCAATGCCACCACCGCCTCCACCTCGGATATTCGGGAGATCGTGGCGCAGCTGGATACCTTTATGGCGCCCAACGGTGTGCTGCTGTACCTGGACGAGATCCAGTCCTTCAATAAGCGGCAGCAGCAGTCCCTCCTGGAGCACATCGAGAACGGCAAGATCACCCTCATTGCCTCCACCACAGAGAACCCCTATTTTTACATCTTCAATGCGATCTTAAGTCGCTCCACTGTCTTTGAGTTCAAGCCCCTGACCCCGGAGGCGGTTTTGAAGGCGGTGCAGCGTGCGGTGGACTATATGTCCCGAAAGAATGAACTGACCGTCACCTGCGAGACGGGCGCTCTGGAGCATATCGCCTCCTGCTGCGGCGGAGATGTGCGCAAGGCCATCAATGCGGTGGAGGCGCTTTTCCTGGCGGCACGTCCCGGGGATACAGCCCTGACCATCCCCCTGGCCGATGCCAAAGCCGTGACCCAGCGCTCCGCCATGCGCTATGACCGTGGCGGTGACAACCAGTACGACAGCCTCTCTGCCCTTATGAAGTCCATCCGGGGCTCCGATCCCAACGCTGCCATCTACTATCTGGCACGCTTCCTGGAGGCTGGGGATCTGCCCTCCTGCTGCCGCCGGATTCTCTGCTCTGCCTGCGAGGATATCGGTCTGGCCTATCCCATGGCCATCCCCATTGTCAAAGCCTGCGTGGATTCCGCTCTGCAGCTGGGTATGCCTGAGGCACGGCTGCCCCTGTCCGATGCAGTGATCTTCCTGGCCACCTGCCCCAAGTCCAATGCCGCCTACACGGCCTATGCCCGAGCCGCCCAGGATGTGCAGGCAGGCAAGCTGGGCGAGTTCCCCCGTCACCTGCAGAATGTCCACTGCGACAGCTCCGATAACCAGCGGGAGCAGGGCTATCTCTATCCCCACGATTACCCCAACCACTGGGTGGCCCAGCAGTATCTGCCGGATGTGGTGAAGGATGCCGTTTACTATGAGTACGGAGATAACAAGATCGAGCAGGCGGCCAAGCGCAACTGGGACGAGATCAAGAAGGGAGTCTGAGCCATGGATATCCGTCTGAACGACATTCTGACCATGAAAAAGCCCCACCCCTGCGGCAGCAAGGAGTGGCTGGTGCTGCGCACAGGAGCGGATTTCAAGCTCCGTTGCTGCGGCTGCAACCATGAGGTCATGCTGCCCCGCAGCAAGGCCGAGAAGAACATCCGCTGTGTCACACGGCCGGAATAATTCTTCGACCCGGTCAAAGAAAAAACCATCGGGAAATAGAAAAAACGAAACATTTCCCAATGAAAAATAAAGATTTTACCACAAAACAGGTCGCATTCCCCAAGCGGGAAAGCGACCTGTTTTTACGTCCCAAGAGGCTATACTATGTCCACGCACGAAACGGAGACACGGACGAACAAGTGAATGATGAATAAGTGAATGGTGAATAAGTGAATGGTGAATGGCGAATAAGTGAATGGTGAATGCGTTTCGCGAAGTATGGAAAAGTGAATGGTGGAGGTATCGGCTCCAACCATGGGAATTGAAAAGAAAGTCAAATAGATGTTTATCGAACTGTATACTTTTGCCCAAATCCACCTTTTCAATAGAGGAACAGGCTACCGAAAAGCCATGTCATTGCGAGGAGGGCGTAAGCCCGACGTGGCAATCCGTTCCAAAAATGTTTCGATTATATGGGAATTTCGTGTAAAAACGGTAGTTTTTAAGGATGCGGATTGCCACGGCCACAAGTGGC
>JAZNVK010000307.1:0-2540 GCA_045592805.1 Faecousia sp. | reverse complement strand
TGCCAGAGAGAAGGGGCCGATGACGCCTGCCAGCACGGGACGATCGGTGATCATCTCGGAGGCCTTGGCAATAGCCTCGATGTAGAGGCCGGTACGGCAAACGCCCACCTCGGGGACAACGAGAGCATCGGCGGCATCCTCGTCGGACACCACAGCGCCGATAACGGTAGGCACTTCATCATCGGTGACACGGATGGTAGAGCCGAAGCACTCGGCCTCCACGGACAGATCCATCAGGCTGACGGAAGCGCCGGAATCCACCTTGTCTGCCACCATCTTCATGCCTTTGGCCTGAAGATCACTGCTGGAAATGAGGTCACGAACGGTAATGTCCATCAGCTGCACGGCGGGGAAAGACAGCACGGGAACACCCTTCTTCACGGGATTGGCGATGGTCTCAGCCACCCACTGCTTCATGTTGCGCTTCATAGGATCGTCCTCCTGTTATCATATGTTGGCCTTAGCCACAAAATTTCTATGCTATCATTATACAAGCCCCTCTCCCCTCTTGTATTAAAATTTTTTGTGATTTTTGGCACTTATCCTCTCATTTTTCGAATTTCTTTCCAAAAATACAGCCTTTACCCCAAAACCAGCATTGTCTTTTCTTGTGATTGTGCCGATGTTTATCTCTGTTTTTCACAAAATTACACCACACCCTTTGACCTGCGGAAAAATCTACGGTACACTGAAAAAAACAAAATTCTACCACGGAGGCCGCCACATGAAAACGACCACCCCCCTCGCCTTTGATATGAATATCGCCAAGGAGATGGTGGATTCCTTCGCCATCGCCTCCACCATCCGCTGTCGTCTGCTGGATAAGAAGGGCTCTCTTCTCTACGAATATGGCATGCCACAGGACGAGTGTACCTTTTTGAAGGGGCTTCCCGGTGAGCCGCCTCATTGTCTCGATTTGCATCTGCGGGGCATCTCCCAAGCTTCCCGCTTCGGCGGACGGTTTATCTACTCCTGTCCCGCAGGCTTTACCTATTGCTCCGCCCCCATCGTGGTGGGCGGCACCGTAGTAGGTGCGCTGTTGGCAGGGCCCGTCCTCATTATGGAGGCGGAGGACTTTTTGGACGATATTATCTCCAAGCGCAACGTCCCCGGCACGGGGGTCAAGCCCATTCGCCAGTTTTTATCCAACCTCCCGCAAATTGAGCCTGCACGCCTTAACCATGTCCCCCGGCAGCTGGGCGCCAACGCCGTGTATACCAGCGACAGCAGCCACGCACTGCTGATGATGAAAAACGAGAGCCGCCAGCAGCGCTCTATCGGCGAATATGTGCAGGAATTGAAGCTCAGCGGACAAGCCGCTCCCTATCCTGTGGAAAAAGAGCGGGAGCTGTCCTCCGCCATCTCCCGCGGCGACAAGGCCACAGCAGCGGCACTTCTCAATGAACTGCTGGGCAATATTTTCTTCTTCTCCCCCGACCCCAACACCATTCAGACCCGCATTACGGAGCTGCTGGTGGTGCTCTCCCGCGCCTCCGTCTACAGCGGCGGCAGCGCCGAGCTCATTTTCGACACCAACCACCGCTATATGCAGGAGCTGCGGCAGATGCGCTCACAGGAGGACATCGCCCACTGGCTGGCGAAGGTGCTGAACCGCTACACCGACCTTGTGTTCGACCCTGTGGACTCCAAGCACAAGAACATCATTGGCAAGGCCATCAACTACATGACCCTTAACTACGCCAAGGACATCACGTTGGCAGAGCTTGCCGACTATGTGGGCTATTCCCACTCCCATTTCTCCAAGGTGTTCAAAGAGGAGATGGGCTGCGGCTTCCGCGTGTACTTAAATGATCTGCGTGTGGAGAAGAGCAAATCCCTCCTGTTGGCAGGTGTCGCCTCTCTGTCGGAAATTTGCAGTATGTGCGGCTTTGAGGATCAGAGCTACTACTGTAAGGTGTTCAAAAAAGTCACAGGCGTGACCCCCGATAAGTTCCGCAAACAGGGACGGCACATTGATAATCAAAAAGAGTACGGACTCTAAGCCAAGTCCGTACTCTTTTTCGTTGTATTTTCTTGCGATTATTGGTAATAAAATCGCCTCTTTTTCCAAAACATTTGCAATCTATGTATAATTTTGTTACATTATAACCATCAAACGGATCATTTGTTTGGATGATTCGCAACACGCAAAAAATTTACGGAGGTATTTTACATGAGCATTTTGGTTGAGATCGGTGAGGCTCTGGAAAAGGGCAAGCGCAAGCTGGTAGTTGAGTACGTGCAGAAGGCTCTGGATGAGGGCATCGCTCCCCAGACCATTCTGACCGAGGGTCTGCTGCCCGGTATGGATCGCGTCGGCGTGAAGTTCCGTGACAACGAGATCTTCGTCCCCGAGGTGCTGGTGGCTGCCCGCGCCATGAACGCCGGTTCCGAGCCCCTGAAGCCCCTGCTGGCTGAGGCCGGTGCTGTTTCACTGGGCACTGCCGTTATCGGTACTGTTCACGGCGACCTGCACGACATCGGCAAGAACCTGGTCAAGATGATGATCGAGGGCAAGGGCATCACCGTCGTGGATCTGG
>JAZNVK010000306.1:0-3253 GCA_045592805.1 Faecousia sp. | reverse complement strand
ACTCCTTGGCCCACAGAACGACATGGCTACGATCCGACTTCGCATTTGCCTTCTCTCCCGAGGAGGGAACTGCCGCCGCTAAGATGGAATATCCGCCCGAAGAGGTGGCAACCCACCGTGCCGAGATCGTTGCAGAGCTGCAGTCCCGGATTATGGACGAGTTCTACGAGGCACAGCTGGATAAGACTCTGGAGGTCCTCTGCGAGGGCTATGACGATGAAAACGACTGCTATTTCGGCAGAACCTATATGGATTCCCCTGATATCGACGGCAGAGTGCTGTTTACCGCAGAGCGTACCGTTCGTGTGGGCAGCTTCGTGAATGTCATTGTCACCGATGTTCGGGACGGAGATCTCATTGCCGAGGAGGTAGAAGAATGACTACTGCAACCAAAATTACCCTGATCCGTATTTTCCTGATCCCTGTGTTCCTGGTGACCATGTACCTGGCGGAGACCAGAGAGTATATGCTCTACATCTCCTTGGCAATCTTCGCCATTGCCAGCATTACCGATCTCATTGACGGCGAGGTCGCCCGTCGCTGCCACCAGGTGTCCACCCTGGGCAAGTTCCTGGATCCCCTGGCAGATAAGGTGCTTGTCATCGCTGCCATGGCCATGTTCTGCGAGTGGGGCATCTTCCCCGCCTGGGCGCTGATGATCGTCCTGACCCGTGAATTCGCTGTCAGCGGCCTGCGTATGGTGGCCTCCGGCAAGGGCAATGTGATCGCTGCCGGATGGTCGGGCAAGGTCAAGACCGCCGTGACCATGATCTGCCTCTGCGGCATGCTGGCCTTCAACGGCGCTTTCTTCAAGGATCTGCTGGGTGAGTGCTTTGTTAATATCTTTAACTGGATTAGCGTCATCGCCATCTCCGTCACCACCCTCTACTCCGGCGTGGAGTACTTCATCCAGAATAAATCCGCTCTGAAGTAAATAATCTGTCTTGACACCCTTTGAGGGAAATGGTAATATAATAGAAACAAATATCGCGTTGATCGAAAAGAGTAGCCTGCGGTAGCTGCATCAGAGAGTCTGCGTCACCGGCTGAAAGCGTGGACGGCATCGAGCAGGGGAAGTGCATTCGGGAGCGAGGGGAGACCCCGTTGACTGCGTCAAAGTCAGAGTAATAAATCAGAGTGGAACCGCGATTTCTGTCGCCTCTGGGAGATGATCCCGGAGGCGATTTTTTACGCTCTGAGAGGAGGTAATATGAGACTCATTGAAAGTATCGAGGCATATCAGCGCAATGACCCGGCAGCACGGAGCAAGTTTGAAGTCTTCTGGCTTTATAACGGCCTCCATGCCGAGATTTACTACCGCTTTGCCCATTGGTTTTTTACCCACAAAATGAAATTTATCGGCCGCTGGATCTCCCAGATCGCCCGTCGCCGCACCGGTGTGGAGATCCATCCCGCTGCCAAGATCGGAAGACGGCTGGTCATTGACCACGGTACCGGCATTGTCATCGGTGCCACAGCGGAGATCGGGGACGATTGCCTGCTGTATCAGGGTGTGACCCTGGGCGGCACCGGCGCCCAACGGGAGAAGCGACACCCTACTTTGGGCAACAACGTCATGGTGGGCTGCGGTGCCAAGGTATTAGGCCCCTTCAAAGTGGGGGATAATGCCCGTATTGCCGCCAATTCCGTGGTGCTCAGCGAAGTGCCTGCCAATTCCACGGTGGTCGGTGTCCCCGGACGGGTGGTGCGCCTCAATGGCGAGAAGCTGGATCACATCCACACCCCCGACCCCATCCGTGCCGAGCTGGATTATTTAAGAGAACGTCTGGAAAAATTAGAAAAGCAAATGGAGGATCAATAAATGTATCTGTATAATTCCCTGAGCCACAAGAAGGAGCTCTTTGTGCCCAATAACCCCGACCTGGTCAAGATGTATACCTGCGGCCCTACGGTCTATCACTTCGCCCACATCGGCAATCTCCGCAGCTATATTATGGAGGATGTGCTGGAGAAGAGTCTGCGCTATCTGGGCTACAATGTAAAGCGTGTCATGAACATCACCGACGTAGGCCATCTGGCCTCCGATGCGGACACCGGCGAGGATAAGATGCTCAAGGGTGCCAAGCGTGAGAACAAGACCGTTATGGACATCGCAAAGTATTATACCGATGCCTTCTTTGCCGATTGCGCCAAGCTGAATATCAAGATGCCCGATGTGGTGGAGCCTGCCACCAACTGCATTGACGAGTATATCCACATGGTGCAGACTTTGATCGAAAAGGGCTATGCCTATTTCGCAGGCGGCAATGTCTACTTCGATACCTCTAAGCTGGAGAAGTACTATGTCTTCAACGACCACAAGGAAGAGGATCTGAATGTAGGCGTCCGTGAGGGCGTGGAGGAGGATACCAACAAGCGCAATAAGAACGACTTTGTTCTGTGGTTCACCAAATCCAAATTTGAAGATCAGGCTCTGAAGTGGGATTCTCCCTGGGGTGTTGGCTACCCCGGCTGGCATATTGAGTGCTCCGGTATATCGATGAAATATTTGGGCGAAGATCTGGATATTCACGCCGGCGGCATTGACAACGCGTTCCCGCACCATACTACCGAGGTCGCCCAGTCCGGAAGCTATTTGGGACACAAGTGGTGCAATTACTGGTTCCACGTACACCACCTCAATACCGACACCGGCAAAATGAGCAAATCCAAGGGTGAGTTCCTGACTGTGAGTCTGTTGGAGCAGAAGGGTTATGATCCTATGGCGTACAGACTGTTCTGCCTGCAGAGCCATTATCGCAGAAATTTGGTATTCTCTTGGGAGAATCTGGATAACGCTGTGGTCGCCTACGATAAGCTGATTGCCAAAATTGCTGCTTTGCAGTCCCAGGGCGATGTGGACGAAAACGCCCTCCAGCAACTGAAAGAGCGGTTTGCAGGGGCGCTGAACGGTGACCTGAATACCTCCCTTGCTGTTACCGCGGTATATGATGCACTGAAGGCAAAAACCACCGATGCAACCAAGCTGGCTGCTATCGCGGATTTTGACCGGGTGCTGAGCTTGAATCTGATTGCGACCGCTCAGAAACTGCAAAAGGCGCAGGCCGAAGACGCTGCCGCTTCTGCTGATCCGGATATCGACGCATTGGTCGCTGCCCGTACGCAAGCAAAGAAGGAGAAGAACTTTGCTGAGGCTGACCGCATTCGTGACGAGCTAAAGGCCCGCGGAATCGAAATTATTGACACGCCCCAGGGCGCAAAATGGAGAAAAGTATGAAGCTGCTGATCCTTG
>JAZNVK010000305.1:0-4910 GCA_045592805.1 Faecousia sp. | reverse complement strand
TCTCTGCCTTCCAGTCGGCCTGCAGGGGCATACTGGCGCGGACGGAGTGGATGGCACGGCTGACACACTCAAAATTCATCTGCGTACCTCTGCCGTCAGCATGGTAATTGGCGGCGCGGTCGGCACTGATGCCGAAGCTCCGTGCGGTCTCAATGGCATCGATATTGGCGCCCAGGAACAGGAATTCCCAGCCGTATTTCTCCTTCTGACGGCGGATCATCTGCCGCACCTCGGAGGCATTGTAGCGCTTGCTGGCATTCTCCATACCGTCGGTGGTGATGACGAAAATGGTATGCTCAGGGACATCCTCCCTTCTTGCGTACTTATGGACATTGCCGATATGGTGGATCGCGCCGCCGATGGCATCCAGCAGGGCGGTGCAGCCGCCGACGGTATAGGTTCTGTCGTTCATGGGTTCTACCTTGCGGATATCCACACGGTCATGAAGCACCGTGCAGTTGTGGTCAAAGAGCACCGTGGACAAAACTGCTTCTCCCTCACTGCGCTTCTGCTTCTCTACCATGGCGTTGAAACCGCCAATGGTATCCGCCTCCAGGCCGGCCATGGAGCCGCTGCGATCCAGAACAAATACGATCTCGGTTAAATTCTTCTTCATAATAAATTCCTCCTATGATGTGGTGTGTTGTTTGTTTACATCCACATTATAGGAGGAATTATGCTTCATTTGGTCGCCCCGCAGGCGACAAAATCAGCCGCCTAAGAGAGATTGGTCAAAGGCAAACAGCGCCTCATTGATCTCATAGATATTATAGTTGCCCTTTTGAATAAAGTACTCCACAATAATATCAAATTTATTGGAGTGGGACAGGGCGAAACCTGCCTTCATCAGCATCTCCCTTGTCTCCCACAGGGGCAGCTCCAGGGCAATGGCGAAGGCCAGCACCGTGGGCTTACTGGGCTTATAGTGCTTGTCGGAGCGGATCTTGGAGAAGAGCTTGCGGTCAATATTGGCCTTCTTGTAGCAGTGGGAGTCCTTCATATGCCGCTCATCGATCTTCCGCAGGAGCATCTCGGAAAAGCTCTCGTCAATGGCACCCAGGGCATCCTCCAGAGAAGTGGCGGCACAGGGGGCGGGCGGCGGAAGGGCAGCGTCTTCGCAGACCGCCTCTGCCCTCTGTTGGGCTGCCCGAAATGCCTGCCCCATGGGACGAAAACGTGTCCGCTCTGCCTCCCTGTGGGCATCCACATAGGTCTGGTCGATATAGGACTTGATATCCGCCATGAGCTTGCCGCTGAGGGCATAGCTTTTGCGGTCAAATACCACTATATACACCGTCATTTCATGCTCCAAAAGGAAAGCGCCGATCTCATTCATAGCGATCTGCAAAGCCTTCTCTCTGGGGTAGCCATAAGCTCCTGCGGAGATCAGAGGAAATGCCACACTCTCGCAGCTCAGTTCTGCGGCCGCGCTGAGGCAGCGGCGGTAACAGCTGCGCAGCAGCTGCTCCTCACCGAAGTCACCTCCCTGCCAGATGGGACCTACGGTGTGGATCACATGTTTAGCAGGCAGGCGGTAAGCACCTGTCACCTTGCAATGCCCCGTAGCGCAGCCGCCCAAAGTGCGACACTCCGCCAGAAGCTCCGGACCTGCCGCCCGATGGATGCTGCCGTCTACACCACCGCCGCCCAAAAGGGTCTCATTGGCAGCGTTGACAATGGCATCCACTTCCATGTGGGTAATATCATTTCTGACGATCTGCAGCGGCATTTATGTACCCTCCATTCTGCGATATACTTCCTCCAAGCTCGGGATCGAGGAAATCCCTCCTGCCTTCTCCACGGAGAGACCGGCTGCGGTGCAGGCAAAGCGCACCGTCTCCTCCAGTTCTGCTTCCGAAAGCTGCTCCGGAGATTTCTCCAAGCGGAGCAGACGGCTGATAGCTGCGCCAAAGAAAATGTCTCCTGCGCCGGTGGTATCTCTTACGCAGAGCGATCCCAGCGCTCTGACCTTGCCACTGCTGTTTCCATTGGTGAAGAAGCAGCCGCGCTCTCCCAGGGTGACAAAGAGCAGCTTCAGATCATATTCCTCCAGCAGCTGTTTGGCAGCCTCCGGTCCGTCAATGCCCAGAAGAAACTCCAATTCCTCTGCGCTGAGCTTCACCACATCTGCTTGACGCAGACCCCAAAGCATCTGCTCTTTCGCCTGTTCAGGGCTATCCCAAAGGGGCGGACGGTAGTTGGGATCATAGGTGATCAGGCAGCCCGCCTCTTTGGCAAGTTCCAGGGCTGCCCGGGTTGCGCTTCGCGCCGGTTCGTGGGTCAGAGACAGACTTCCGAAGTGGAAGATTTTTGCCCCACAGATCAGCTCCCGATCCAATTCCTCCGGACGCAGGCAGGTATCTGCTCCCGGCTTACGGGCAAAGGAGAACTGCCGTTCTCCCGCTGCGTCCAGGGTCACAAAAGCCAGGGTCGTAAAAACCCGGCGATCCTTCCGCAATCCACGCAGATCCACACCCTCCTGCTGCAGGGTCCGGGCCAGAAGGCTACCGAAGGCATCGTCCCCCACCTTGGCCAGCAGCGCCGTTTTCGCTCCGAAGCGGCTTAAAGCCGCCAAAAAATTCGCCGGTGCGCCGCCGGGATGGGCTGCCATAACGGGATATCCCTCAGCGTCCGTCTGCTGCAGTGTGAAATCGATCAAAACTTCTCCCAAAGCTACGACTTCCGCCATTTTGTTCCCCTCTTTCTCTGTTCTTATGATTATTATACGATCCAAAAGCCGAGAAATCAAGTATCCCGACGATTGCAAATCCCCTTGCTTTATGCTATGATATGGCCAATGAGAAAGGGGTGCTGTAATGAAAGCTGTTTTGATCGTCGGCATTGTCCTGGCTGCGCTGGCTTTGCTGCTGCTGGGTCTTTGCTTTGTATGTTATTATATCGCCTTTTATTCTCCCTCCCGAAAGCCCCTGGGAGAGAATGAATTCCGCTATCCTCAGGGCAAGATCTACGAGCCCTATCGGGAGAAAATGAAGCTCTGGATGCAGGAAGCGCGGAATATGCCCCACGAAAAAGTTTCGGTACGGTCGGAAGACGGCTTGATTCTGCGCGGCAGACTCTATGAGTATACCCCCGGCGCCATCATTGAACTGATGTTCCACGGCTACCGCAGCGACAGCGAGCGGGATATGTGTGCCGGTGTACAGCGCTGCTTCAGCCTGGGGCGTAATGCCCTGATCGTTGACCAGCGAGGGGGCGGCGCTTCTGACGGTCACACCATCACCTTCGGCATCAAGGAACGGAAGGACTGCCTGAAATGGGTGGATTTTCTGATCCAAAAATACGGAAAAGATGTAAGGATCGTGCTGACGGGCATCTCCATGGGTGCCAGCACCGTGATGATGGCCGGCGGTCTGGAGCTGCCTGAAAATGTGGTAGGCATCATCGCTGACTGCGGCTACTCCTCCCCCAAAGAGATCATTCAGAAGGTTATGAAGCAGATCCGTATACCGGTCAAGCTCCTTTATCCCTTCGTAAAGCTGGGCGCAAGAATTTTTGGCGGTTTTAACCTGGAGGAGACCTCCTGCACAGATGCCATGAAGGTCTGTAAAATCCCCGTTTTCTTCGCCCACGGTGAGGCGGATGCCTTTGTTCCCTACGAGATGTCCGTAAAAAACTACGAAGCCTGTGCCGCCCCGAAGAAGCTCCTCAATGTACCGGAGGCAGGTCACGGTCTGTGCTATATGCTCGCGCCGGAGGATTATCGCAGGGCGCTGCTGGAAATGGAACAATATTATGGCAAGTGAGGCAAGATTTATGTCCCAAATCATAGAGATCACCGATTTTAACGCACCGGAGCTGGATATTTTCGCCCGTCTGACGGAAGCGCAGCTGATGCACTGCTTTGAGCCTCTGGGCGGCATGTTTATTGCGGAAAGCCCCAAGGTCATCGAGCGTGCGCTGGACGCAGGCTATGAGCCTGTGTCCCTGCTGATGGAGGGAAAGCATATTGAGGGTCAGGCGAAGGACGTTATCGCCCGCTGCCCCAATGTGCCTGTTTTTACCTCTGATCTGCAGACCCTGACCCAGCTCACCGGTTTTCAGCTGACCCGTGGTGTTCTGTGCGCCATGCGCCGCAGGGAGCTGCCCTCGGTAGAGTCTGTCTGCAAAGACGCCAAGCGGATTGTGATTCTGGAAAATGTCATGAATCCCACCAATGTAGGAGCTATCTTCCGCTCCGCTGCCGCTTTGGGCATGGATGCGCTGCTGCTGACCCCCGGCTGCAGCGATCCCCTGTACCGCCGCTCTGCCAGAGTCAGCATGGGCACGGTGTTCCAGATCCCCTGGACCTTCATCGGCTCAGAGATGGAGCATTGGCCGGGGATCGGCATGGAGCAGCTGCGTGCCTTGGGTTACAAAACCGCCGCCCTGGCGCTGACCGACCGCTCTGTGAGCATCACAGAGCCCCGTCTGCTGCAGGAGGAGAAGCTGGCAGTGATCCTGGGTTCCGAGGGCGACGGCCTTACAGAGGATACCATCGCCGCCTGCGACTATACGGTGAAAATCCCCATGTACCACGGGGTGGACTCCCTGAACGTAGCCGCCGCCAGCGCCGTGGCCTTCTGGGAGCTGCGAAGCCGATAATGGAAGGTTTGCCGCAGCACAATTGTGCTGCGGTCAGCTTATCCGTGAAAAGTTCGTGATTTTCCTCAGGTTTTCTCATATTTATCCTTGACAAGCGGAATTTGCTGTGATATAATTCTTCACGCTGTTAGTGAGTGCGTTTGATATGGGCCTTTAGCTCAGTTGGTTAGAGCATCCGGCTCATAACCGGACGGTCCCGGGTTCGAGTCCCCGAAGGCCCACCACTTACATATGAATATAGGGGTATAGCTCAATTGGTAGAGCGGCGGTCTCCAAAACCGTAGGCTCAGGGTTCAAGTCCTTGTGCC
>JAZNVK010000304.1:0-12968 GCA_045592805.1 Faecousia sp. | reverse complement strand
ATATATCAGTGTTTTTGCCTACTGCACACCTCATCAGTCAGCTACGCTGACAGCTTCTCCTCAAGGAGAAGCCTTTGGTGCAACGCAGTTTTTCAGGAGTGCAAACAGTTCGATAAACATCTATTTGCCTCTATTTCAAATTCCATCGGATTCAATCTCTGCTTTTAATTCTTTCTTTATATATCCTTTCTTTATATATTGCGGACAGAAAATTGTCCCTGACATGGACAGAATCTTGTCTATCATAGTGATCATAAATGATCACTCAAGAGTGATCGTTTTTGATCACTCACGGGCAGGGGGATGCGTGGGAAGGGGGCGGTTCTGCGTCTTTTGGCTTTGTATTTTCATAAAGGCAGAGAGTCGTCCCCTGTCTTACTGCGTCTTTTGGCCTTGTATTTTCATAAAGACAGAGAGTCGTCCCCTGTCTTATGAGAAAAGGGAGCTGAAGCGCTTTTGGCTTCAGCTCCCCTGGGTTATTTCAGAACAGGCCGGTGAGGAGGGTGTACCATACACCGCAGATCTCCCGCAGGTACATATTGCAGAGGAAGAATTTATTGGTACTCTCGGCGCCGTAGCCCAGCATGGTGATGCCCTGCTGCTTTGCCAGAAGGGAGGCTCTGCCCAGATGGTACTCAGCGGAGATCACCGCCACCGTATCCGGTCGGGTGCCGGTCTCAGCCTCGATGAGATCCAGGGAGAAGCGGAGATTTTCCTCCGTGCTGGTGGCCTTGTCCTCCAGGCGCAGGCGGTCGGGGTCAATGCCCCGTTCCGTGAGCCAGTCGTACATACACTTGGCCTCGGTGATGTCCTCGTTGTCGCCCTGACCGCCGGAGAGAACGGCAATGGCCTCGGGATAGGTCTCCAGATAGGTTTTTGTCGCTCTGAGCCGCTCTGCCAGGGATAAGCTGGGCTGGGTACCGTTGACACCCGCTCCCAGAACGATCACATAGTCCTGCTGCGGATCCTCTGCGCCGCTGCTCTTGGCGCCGATCCAGATCCCCGTGATCACTGCCAGCAAAAGGCAGAGGATGCAAAGGCTTCGGAGAATTTTCCGCAGGATGCGGCTGGACACCGGAAAGGCATAGCGCAGGTTATAAAGCAGCGCAAAAACCGCCGCCACTGCGCCGCAGAAGCACAGCAGCAAGCCCAAAAAGCCGTAGCCGAAGACACAGAAATAGAAGAACAGCCCCAGGGCAAAGAAGGCCGCGGAAATCAGCCAGCGTTTCATACGCCCAGGTAGCCCTTGAGTACCTTCAGGGTGTTTTCCACGCCGTCCATATGGCTGCGCTCGTAGCCGTGGGAGACATAGACGCCGGGACCCATGACACCGTGGCGCACATCGTAGCCGGCGGTGACGGAGCAGTCCGCATCGGAGCCGTAGCTGGGATAGACATCCACAGCGTAGTCAGCGCCTTCCTTCTCGGCGGCCTGTACCAGCTTCTTCACGATCACATGGGAATAGGGGCCGTGGCTGTCCTTGGCGCAGAAGGAGACCATACGCTCGGTGCAGGTCAGACCGTCGCCCACGCAGCCCATATCCACAGAGATGACCTCGGTAACGCCCTCCGGCACGGAAGCAGAGCCGCCGTGACCCACTTCTTCATAAACGGTGGAATGTACCCAGAGGCGACGGGCGGGGGTGAGCGCCTTGTCCTTCAGGTACTTGGCAAAGGCGATGAGGATGCCCAGGGAGAGCTTGTCATCCAGGAAGCGGCTCTTGATGAAGCCCTTCTCCGTCACACGGCTTCTGGTCTCAAAGCAGACAAAATCACCGGCACGGATGCCCAGCGCCTTGGTGTCCTCGGCGGATTCTACCAGCTCGTCCAGAACCACCTCGGTCACGTCGAACTTACGGGAGGTGGCGCTGTAGTTGGGGTTTACATGGAGGGAGGCATTGCAGAGCTGGAAGGTACCCTCGTAGATATCCCCCTTCATGGTGTAGACACGGCAGTTCTCGCCCTCGATGTTGTTGGCGTTCATACCGCCCAGATTCAAAATGCGCAGACGGCCGTTGCCCTTGATCTCGGCAACCATACCGCCCAAAGTGTCGGCGTGTGCCTGCAGCAGCAGACCGTCATTGACATCCTCGCCGCCCAGGTCGATGATAATGCCACCCTTGTTGCAGCGCTTGGTGGGGTAGCCCAGGGCTTGGAATTCCTTCTCCACATAGTCGTCCACCATATGGGTAAAGCCGGTGGGACTGTCGATGGCAAGAAGCTCCAGGGTCTTCTCTACCGCAAATTTTGCGTATTCTCTCATGAAAGATCCTCCTTCTGTCGCCGAGGTCAAGCCCCATCTGCGACCATTTTGTCTATTATAGCATATATTTTCAGAAAAGGAAACAAAAAACCGTATGTCTTTGAATTTCGACATACGGTTTTTGTTATAGTTTGTTTAGTCCTTCTTCTTGGTGGCGATTTCCATCAGGCACTTGGCAATGAAGGCATCGGGGGTCATGGCACCCAGATCCTCGCCGCCTCTGGTACGGACGGAAACCGTGCCGTTCTCCATGTCACGGTCGCCGACCACCAGCATATAGGGGATCTTCTGCAGCTGTGCCTCACGGATCTTGTAGCCCAGCTTCTCGCTGCGCAGGTCGCCCTCGGCACGGATGCCGACGTTCTTCAGCTGCTCCACTAAATTCTGGGAGTACTCATGAGCACGGTCGGTGATGGGCAGAACCTTGACCTGGGTGGGCATCATCCACAGAGGAAGTGCGCCGGCATAACGCTCGATCAGGTAGGCCAGGGTGCGCTCATAGCAGCCCAGAGAGGTGCGGTGGATGATATAGGGGATCTTCTTCTGGCCGTCGGTGTCCACATACTCCATGCCGAACTTCTCTGCCAGGAGCATATCGATCTGGATGGTGACGATGGTGTCCTCCTTGCCGAAGACATTCTTATACTGGATATCCAGCTTGGGGCCGTAGAAAGCGGCCTCGTCGATGCCCACGGTGTAGTCCACGCCCAGCTTGTCCAGGATCTCGCCCATGATGCGCTGTGCCTCTTCCCACTGCTCGGGGGTGCCTTCGTACTTGATACCGGCACGGGCAGGATCCCACTGGCTGAAGCGGAAGGTGCAGTTCTCCAGCATACCAACGGTCTCCAGGCAGTACTTTGCCAGCTCCAGACAGCCCTTGAACTCCTCCTCCAGCTGCTCGGGACGGAGCACCAGGTGACCTTCGGAGATGGTGAACTGACGGACACGGATCAGGCCGTGCATCTCACCGGAGTCCTCGTTGCGGAAGAGGGTAGAGGTCTCGCCCAGACGCATGGGCAGATCACGGTAAGAACGGGCGCGGTTCAGGAAGACCTGATACTGGAAGGGACAGGTCATGGGACGGAGGGCAAAGCACTCCTTGGTCTCGTCATCGGCATCGCCCATGATGAACATACCGTCACGGTAGTGATCCCAGTGGCCGGAGATCTTGTAGAGATCACGCTTTGCCATGAGGGGGGTCTTGGTGAGGATATAGCCACGCTTCTGCTCCTCGTCCTCGATCCAGCGCTGCAGCAGCTGGATGACTCTGGCGCCCTTGGGCAGCAGAATGGGCAGACCCTGGCCGATCACATCCACCGTGGTGAAATACTCCAGCTCACGGCCGATCTTGTTGTGGTCACGCTTGCGGGCCTCTTCCTGCTGCTGCAGGTACTGCACCAGCTCGTCCTTGCTGGGGAAGGCAACACCGTAGATACGCTGGAGCATCTTGCGGTTGGAGTCGCCGCGCCAGTAAGCGCCGCAGCACTGGGTCAGCTTGTAGCCATTGTGCTTGATGCGGCCGGTATGATCCAGGTGAGGACCGGCACAGAGGTCAGTGAACTCGCCCTGGGTATAGAAGGAGATGACGGCATCGGCGGGCAGGTCGTTGATCAGCTCAACCTTGTAAGGCTCGCCCAGGGACTCCATGTAGGCGATGGCTTCCTCACGGGGCTTCTCGCTGCGCTCCAGGCGCAGGCGCTCCTTGCAGATCTTCTTCATCTCGGCCTCAATGGCATCCAAATGCTCCTGGGTAAAGGAGAACTCGGAGTCAAAGTCGTAGTAGAAGCCATTGTCAATGGAGGGGCCGATGGCCAGCTTGACACTGGGGTACAGACGCTTGACCGCCTGGGCCATGACATGGGAGCAGGTGTGCCAATAGGTCTTGCGGTAGGCTTCGTTTTCAAAGGTGTACAGATTTTCTTCGGACATGATGGTTTCCTCCTTAAAGTAATGAGGGGCAAAAAAAGACTCACCCCTGATCATTCAGGGGTGAGAATAAAATCCCACGGTTCCACCCTGCTTGCAGCTAAAACGCTGCCGCTCGTAGGCGCTTTAACGGGCGCACCCGTCCTCCCCTACTAAAGCCTTCAGGGAGGCAGCTCAGAAGCGGTATCCCGGCGAAGACCCTACAGGAGCTCGCACCAACCGCTCCCTCTCTGGCTAAGGCCATTTTCGCCGCGACTCTTCGTCACAGCCTGTTTCCACCCAAATATAGCACTTTTTTGCCCGGTTGTCAATTGGTTTCTTTTTATGTGTATTATGTTAACCAAACAGTCATTATGTTAACCATTTTGTAATTATTTTACTATATCTTGTGTTTGCTTTTCTTGAAAATTCGTATATTTAGCCAAAAGGCCACGTTTACATAATTATTTGAAAAGTTTGAAGAATTCGGAAAAATAAGAAAAAAGCTTGACAAATCATAAAAAAATGTTATAATTGTCCCACAGTTACAATAGAGTAACAATAGTTTCACCAATTGAAACCAAAAATCAGGAAAGGAGGATACTCTTATGCACAGTACAGAGAACCGCAGCAAAAAGCATGGCAGCATGATTCCAAGAGCCTTGGCCCTCGTTGTAATGATGGCATTGATCATCGGCACTTTATCCCTGACCGTCTTTGCGCAGAACAGTTATATCATCACCGACGGCGACGATGTAACCGTACATAAATCCTATAGCGACGACCCTGACGTAGTTCTGGATGAAGTGGGTATCGAGCTGAGCGAAGAGGATACCTACACCACTACTTATAACGACGGCGTCAGCCGTATCGACATCCAGCGGATGCAGATGGTCACTGTCCTCTATCGGGGCGAGAGCCGCATCGTCGGCACCTACGGCGAGACCGTAGAAGAGCTGCTGTCCCGTATGGACATCAGCCTGAACAAGGGCGAGGCCCTGTCCTGCAAGGCTCAGGATCTCACCTACGACGGCATGGTCGTGGAAATCGTCCGCCGCAGCATCGAGCTCGTCACCTATGAGGAGCTTATTCCCTGCCCGGTCAACACCTTCGAAGATCCCACCCTGGAACCCGGTGAGGAGATCGTGCTGGTGGAAGGCGCTGACGGCGCCGTAGAATACACCGTCCAGATCACCTATGAAAACGGTGTGGAGACCTCTCGCATCATTATGAAAGAGACCGTGCTGGCAGAGCCCGTGACCCGTCTGGTGGTCTGCGGACCGGAGCGTCAGATCGATGAGCAGCCCGATCTCTCCGACATCCAGGTTGCCTTCCCCGTGGATCCCGAGGACGGCGAGGAACAGACCTCCATCGTCACCGAGACCATCTCCGACGGTGTGATCACCACCGCCAACGGTACCACCTATGAGTACTACGACACCCTCACCGTCACCTGCACCGCTTACTCCTGCGAAGGCTACGAAGGCATCACCGCCATCGGCACTTTAGCCAGAGTGGGTGCCGTGGCAGTAGACCCCAGATACATCCCTCTGGGTACCAAGATGTACATCGTCTCCAACGACGGCCAGTATGTCTACGGCTATTGCGTGGCTGAGGATACCGGCGGCCTGATCAAGGGCTACAAGATCGACCTGTATTTCGACACCGTGGATGAGTGCTGGGAATTCGGCGTTCGCACTTGTACCGTATATGTGCTTCGATAAGGATTGCAAAATTGCTCCTTCTCTGCTAAAATAGGCGGAGAAGGAGCTGTTTTTATGATCAACGTGACCAATCCCACCGTAATGAAGGAGCTATTGGCTCGTTACGGTTTCCATTTTTCCAAATCCAAGGGACAGAATTTCCTCACCCAGCGCTGGGTTCCCCAGCGGATCGCTGAAGAGAGCGGCGTGGACAAGGGCTGCGGTGTGGTGGAGATCGGCCCCGGCTTCGGCCCCCTGACCCAGGAGCTGTGCCTTCGGGCGGGGAAAGTCGTCGCCCTGGAGGTAGACACCACCCTGAAGCCTGTGCTGGCTGAGACTCTGGGAGAATTCGACAATCTGGAGATTATTTTCACCGATGCCATGAAGGCAGACCTGCCCCAACTGGTCGAAGAGAAATTCTCCGGTCTGAAGCCCATGGCCTGCGCCAATCTGCCCTACTATATCACCTCCCCCGTGCTGACCAAGCTGCTGGAGAGCCGCTGCTTCTCCTCGGTGACGGTGATGGTGCAGAAGGAGGTAGCCCAGCGGATCTGCAGCAAAGCCGGCAGCAGCGACTACTCCGCCTTTACGGTGTTCTGCAACTACTATGCCCAGCCCAAGCTGCTCTTTGATGTACCCCCCGGCTGCTTTATGCCCCAGCCCAAGGTGACCAGCGCCGTGCTGACATTGAAAATGCGCTCGGAGCCTGTGGCGGAGATTTTAGACGAAGAACTGTTTTTCCGGGTGGTACGGGCGGCCTTTGCCCAGCGTAGAAAGACCCTCTTAAACGCCCTGGCCGCCGGTCTGGGCGGCATCAGCAAGGAGGCGCTGACCGCCGTACTGGACAGCTGCGGTATCTCCCCCACCGTCCGTGGAGAAACCCTGGACATCCGCGCCTTCGCCGCCATCGCAAACGCCATTCATTCCGTTCGCTAAAGGTCAATTTAGCGCAGCATCTTAATGCTGCGAACTAATAACTAATAACTAATAACTAATAACTAATGACTAAGGTGTGCCTCCGGCACGGATTTTAATTCATCGGCGGAGCCGATACCTCAGTTATTCACTATTCGTTATTAGTCATTAGTTCCTAAGATAAATTGACCTTTACCGCTTTGCGCCTTTACCGAATCATCATCTTACAGGAGAGATCACATGAGTTTTCAAACCCTTTTATTGGATTTAGACGATACCATTTTAGACTTTGGAGCGGCGGAGCGTGCCGCCATTTCCAGAACCTTCCGTGAGATCGGCCTGGAGCCCACGGAGGCACTGCTGCGGCGCTACAGCGAGATCAACGAATCCCAGTGGGAGGCCATGGAACGGGGCGAGATCGACCGTGCCACGGTATTGATCCGCCGTTTTGATATTTTCTTTGAAGAGCTGGGCATGGAGGCGGACTCCCGTGCCGTGGAGGATCGCTACCGCAGCTATCTGGGCGTGGGACACTACTTTGTAGAGGGCGCGGAGGAGCTGCTGGAATACCTCTCCGGAAAATATGACCTGTACCTTGCCTCCAACGGTGTGGCAGAGACCCAGTACTCCCGTCTGGCCAGCGCCGGTATCAGCCATTATTTCAAGGAGATCTTCATCTCCGAGACCACCGGCTACCACAAGCCGGAGAGGGAATACTTTGACTACTGCTTCGCCCGGATCGAGAACTTTGAGCCCGAAAAGACCCTGATGATCGGTGACAGCCTCACCGGCGACATCCGTGGCGGCATCAACGCCGGAATCCGCACCTGCTGGGTCAATCTCAAGGGAAAAGCCCGCCGTGCGGACATCCTTCCGGACTACGAAGTCCACAGTCTGAAGGAGCTCATGGGGCTGCTTTAAAAATAAATCCAAAAATTTATAAAAAAATATAAAAAAGACCTTGACATTTTCGAAAAAACGCATATAATAAATCATGCGTTTCGGCGCAAGGCAAATAGCGGGTTTGTGTAACGGTAGCACACCGGACTCTGACTCCGTTTGTGAGGGTTCGAATCCTTCACCCGCTGCCATGAAAAACACCCTTTGTCTTTTGACAAAGGGTGTTTTTCAGTTATATTCGCCTACGGCGAGTTATATTGGCTGCGCCAGTTATATTTGCTTCGCAAGTGATATTGGGCTTCGCCCAGTTTTGGAGGCGAATATAATATCACTGAAGCCCGTAGGCTTCAATATAACTTTCACACAGTGAAAATATCACTCCGGCATAGCCGGAATATAACTCATAACTGCAGCATGTTGTTTGTATAAGAGCCGCATTATAAGCACAGTATCCGTTAGAAACACCCTGTGATTTCATTGCAAGCACAGGGTGTTTTTCAGTTATATTCGCCTACGGCGAGTTATATTGGCTGCGCCAGTTATATTTGCTTTGCAAGTGATATTGGGCTTCGCCCAGTTTTGGAGGCGAATATAATATCACTGAAGCCCGTAGGCTTCAATATAACTTTTGTTCGTGATGGATTGACTCCGGCGCTAAGGGAAACGCTTTCGATTCTTCAAACCGAAATTAATGGAAGACATTTTGTGTGCTCATCTTAGACGCAAAAAAGGCATAGCAAGACCTGTTTCTGCAGAAGCAGGTCTTTTTTCTGCCTGTTTTGCGCTTCTTATTTGATTATTGACCAAAAATGTGATATGCTGTTATAAACGGAAGTATGCCCATAAGGAGGGAGGCGCTTTATGACCTGCTTACAAACCAATACGGTCCGCGCCTCTGCAGGGCGGGAGCTGTGCTATGATAACATCCGTGGCCTTCTGATCTTCTCTGTGGTGCTGGGGCATCTGCTGGAGATTTGCGTGCCTTTCCTGGGCAGCAATTACCTCTATCAGCTGATCTACAGCTTCCATATGCCTGCCATGATCTTCCTGCTGGGATATTTTGCCCGCTTCTCCCTGCGGAAAATCCTGTTCGGCTGGCTGCTGCCCTATATTGTGCTGCAGATCGGCTACATATGCTTTGAAAAATACGTACTGGGCGCAGCCGTCTCCCTGCAATTCCGGACCCCCCATTGGATTCTGTGGTTCCTGGTGGTGGGGCTGTACTATCAGCTGCTGATCCCCCTCTATGACCGCAAGCGCTGCCTGTGCAAAATCCTGATGCTGGGCGGCAGCCTCCTGGCGGCGCTGGGTGTGGGATACATTGACGACATCGGCTACAGCGGCGGTCTCTCCCGTTTCTTTGTGTTCCAGCCCTTCTTCCTCCTGGGCTTCTATGCTGCCCGTCGCCCGAAGAAGGCAGTTACCGGGCGCTCCCATCTTTTGGTGGCGCTGCTCAGCTTTGCCGCTTTTGCTCTCTGCGCCGCGATCTTGTACCGGTTGGAGCCCTCCAATGCCATGCTCTTCGGCGCACACCCCTACAGCGCCCTGGGGCATAATGCCGCCATCCGTGGCTTCTTTATGGTCATGGGGCTGTCCATGATCGTCTTTCTGTTCTACGGCTGCAAGCACCTGGCGGATCGCAGAATCCCCCTGCTCACCTGTCTGGGGCAGAACACCCTGTCGGTTTTCCTGCTCCACGGCTTTGGGGTGAAGCTTCTGGGGCATTACTTCCCCTCAGCGGTCAGGAAGCCCTGGGGCGTGCTGCTCTGTGCCGGGGCGCTGCTGCTGATTTTTGGGAACCCCGGGGTGGGAAAGGCCGTCAGATTCCTGTGCTCTGACCGCTGGCTGCCTTTTCAAAAAAAGAAACGTCCCGCAGAAAAAGCCTGAATATACTGTATCAATCCCCTGTCCTTTAAGAAAGGAAGATCCATATGCTGAAAGAACATCGCCGCGCCCTGCACGCTCTGGCCGAGACCGGCTGGGAGCTGCCGGAGACCCATAACTATCTTCGCTCCGTTTTGGAAAAGCTGCCCTGTAAAGTTTTTTCTCCCGTGCCTATGGCACTGTGTGCCTGGTTTGACTTTGGGAAGAAGGATGCCATCGCCTTCCGTGCCGACATGGACGCGCTGCCCATGGTGGAGAAGACCGGTCTGCCCTTTGCCTCTGTCCACGAAGGAAAGATGCACGCCTGCGGCCACGACGGCCATATGGCCATTGCCCTGGCGCTGGCAGAAGAACTGGCAGAGAAGCAGGATGCCGAGCGCAATGTGCTGCTGATATTTGAGCCTGCCGAGGAGACCGACGGCGGTGCAAAGCCGATCTGCGACACCGGTCTGCTGGAGAGCTACGGTGTCAAGGAGATCTACGGTCTGCATCTCTGGCCGGAGCTGCCTGCCCATGTCATCGGCTCCCGTGCCGGCGCCATGATGGCTCGCTCCTGCGAGTTAACGGTAACGATCCGTGGCAGTGCTGCCCATATTGCCCGCTGGCAGGAGGCACAGGATGCGCTCTACGCCGCAAACCGTGTGGTGCAGGAGTTCTATACCCTGGTGCAGGAGCAGCCCTGTCTGCTGCGCTTCGGCAAAATGGAGGCAGGTCAGGTGCGCAATGCCGTGGCTGACCATGCGCAGCTCCAAGGCACTTTCCGCTGCTTTGACGACGGGCTGTACCACGGGCTGCGGAGGCAGATGGAGCAGATCGTTGCCCGTCTTTGCCGGGAGACCGGCTGCGCCATTGATATTCACTGCACCCTCGGCTACCCTCCCGTCAACAACGACGCTGCGCTGCTGGAGAAGCTGAGAGAGCGCCTGCATGTGGTGGAGGTTGCGCCCACCTATATTACCGAGGATTTCTCCCAGTACCAGACCCGTGTCCCCGGCGTTTTCTTCTGGCTGGGTACCGGCGGCGTGGGACTCCACGATCCTGTCTTTGACTTTGACGAGGCCGTGCTGGAAACCGGCCTGTCCCTGTTCCGCTCTTTGCTCTAAGGAGGCAATGTAATGAAAACGCTATTCCGCGTCCTGCTCTCTGTGGGACTTCTGGTTCTGACCGGGGTAATGATTGCCGTGGCAAATTTCTTCCCCGATTGGTTCTTCTCCTTCTATCCGGAGATCTCCCGTGGGATCATCTCCGTGCTGGGAGAGATTTTCTCCGTGATCCCCGTCCCCATGTGCGAAATATTCGGCGCGCTGCTGATCCTGTGGTTCCTGGTCTCCCTGATCCGTGCCATCTGCAAGCTGCGTTTCCTGCGCTGGTGCTCCGGCTTTCTGCTGAGCGTCTGTATTCTGGTCACCGCCTTTGTGGGCATCTGGGGTCTGAACTACTATGCGCCCCCCATGGCACAGCGGCTGGGGCTGCCGGAGGAACAGTACACCGTGAGCCAGCTGAAGGAGGCCACCGTCTACTTCCGTGACATGGCCAACGCTGCCGCCCAGAAGGTGGAGCGTAACGAAGACGGCAGCTTCCGCAGCGCCGATTTCGACGAGCTGGCAGTGGTGGCCAACGAGGGCTATCTGAAGCTGGCAGAGGAGTATGATTGCTTCAAGGGCTCCGATGCCAAGGTCAAGCGCCTGATCATCAGCCCCATCATGGGCAAGATCGGCATGACCGGCGGCTTCATCTGCCTCACCGGGGAGAGCTGCGTCAGCGACACTACCTATCCCGTCTCCCTCCCCTTCACCATGTGCCACGAGATCGGCCACCGCATGGCCTTCGCCCGGGAGGACGAGGCGAATTTTGCCGGATTTTTGGCCTGTGTATCCAACGAACGGGCGGATTTCCAATACTCCGCCTACTATAACGCCTTCCTCTACTGCTACAATGCCCTGTACCGTGCCGATCAACCTGCCGCCAAGGAGGTTCTGAGCGGCGCAAGCGAACTGGTGCGGAGGGACATGGGTCTGGCCTCTGCCCATTACCAATCCATCCGCTCCGAAACCGCCTCCCAGATCACCGATCAGGTCTACGACAGCTACCTGAAGGGCTTCTCTGTGGAAACGGGCGTGCAATCCTACGGTGAGGTGGCGGATCTGCTGCTGATCTGGTACTTCGAGAGGGTGAAGGGATGAAATACAAAATTCAAGGCAGCTATTCTCTCCAGCAATTCAGCCTCTGGGGCAGCTACGGCCTGCTCTTCTCCTATGCCAACCGCTATCTGCTGGCGCAGGGCATGAGCAATACAGAGGCAGGCTTGCTTCTGGGCATCGTCACCGCCATGGCCTTTGTGCTGCAGCCTCTGCTCACCTCTGTGGTGGATCGCAGCGGTCTCAGCTGCCGTGGGGTCATGTTCCTGGGGACGGGTCTGACCGTTCTCAGCTGTGGGGGTCTGCTGATTTTTACCCAATTCTGGCCCCAGGTGCTGCTGTACGGGCTGGCCTGTGTGGCACTGCAGGTGCTGCCCTCCTTCTCCAATGCCCTGGGTATGGCGGCCATTCATCGGGGGGAACAGCTGAATTTCAGCCTTGCCCGTGGCTTCGGCACCCTCAGCTTCGGCGCAGGGGCGCAGCTTGCGGTACCCCTGATGGATCGTTACGGTCTGGGCGTGATCCCCGCAGGTACCGCCATCATGTGTCTGCTGCTTCTGCTGTCCTGCATCCCCTTCTCCCACAGCAAGGCTCAGAGTTCCGAAGAAAATCCCGATCCCATTGGGGTCTTTTTCCGCAACAACAAGCCCTTTGTCCTCTTCCTGGCAGCAGTTACGCTGCTGTATGTGGGGCATAATGTGCTGTGCAACTGTATGTACCAGATCGCCGTCCACAAGGGCGACGGCAATGCACAGGGTACTGCCCTGCTGATCTCCGCCATTGCCGAGCTACCCACCATGTTTGGCTTTGCCCTGCTGCTGAAATGGGCAAACAGTAGCAAATGGGTCTGCGTTTCCGGCATTTTCGTCACGCTGCGGCTGCTTCTGAGCCTGCTGCTGCCCGGGATCGAGGGACTTTATGCCGCCCAGATCTGCCAGATGCTGGGCTATGCGCTCCTGTGCATCAGCACCGTGTACTATGTAGGTCAGACCGTGGACAAGCGTAACGTGGTCAAGGGTCAGACCTATCTGGGCATCACCAACACCTTAGGCTCTCTCATTGCCCACTTCTCCGGCGGCACCATGATCGACCTCTGGGGCGTGGAGGCTATGATGCTCATCTGCTCTGCGGTCTGTGGTGCCGGTATGGTTCTGCTCTTTATTGCCGTCCATCGACAGAGCGTGAAGGAGCGGAATTCCGAAAAAAACCTTGCGTCCACTTCGGAACTGTGATAGTATAAAATGAGATAAAAAAAGGGAGG
>JAZNVK010000303.1:0-2693 GCA_045592805.1 Faecousia sp. | reverse complement strand
CCGGATCAATATCAACAAGCCGTATCATAAACAACCTCCTGCCCAAATCAGCCCCCGCCGCTGGAAATAAAAAGAGTCAAATCGATGTTTATCGAACAGTTGAGAAAACGGTTTGTATCATGTAACATATTCGCGCAGCGGGGGAGGGGGTCTTGGGGGAGGGCGAATTTGGGCTGTCGGGGGAAGTGCCGAAATGTAGAAGTGTTACCACAGCACAATCTGAGCGCCTCCCCCAAGTCGCCTTCTTTGGTTCCTTTCTTGGCGAAGCAAGAAAGGAACGCCCCGCGCAGCGGAGCAAAGTGGTAAGTTTGTACCGTAGTATCGATGAATGGTACTGTTTGACGGCTGCACAACGGGCGAACACGTGGGTTCGCCCCTACGCATTCTGACGATAGTGCAGCAGGTTTCGGCGCGCCTGGTAGTCGCGCCCTACGGTGGTAATTGGCAGTGCATCCAACTGTTCGACAAATTTCTGTTTGCGGGAATGATCATTTACCAAATCGCAGCTTTCTATTACCTTCCTGCCTTGATTTTCTCCTCTGTGTCTTCCCGAATCGCTTTTCTCAGCTCTGTCAGGTAGGGGGAGAAGGCCACCTTATCGTTACCGTAGGTCAGGTTCAGGCTGTATTCCTTGGGGATCCAGGTGCTCAGATCCGAGTGATTGTGCTGGATCACCGCCTCTATATTGTCCAGCGCCTTATAGAGCTTGGCTTCTGTGGTTTGCAAAGCTGCCATCTCTTCATAGAGTCCACGCATCTCTGCGGCAATGCTTTCGGGCAGGGAATCCACCCACTGATAGAGCAGCTTTTCCTCCGTTGCTTCGTCTTGCTCTCCTTTGGCGAAGGTTGGGATATCTCCCGTAAAGCATTCCCCCAGGTCGTGGATGATACACATACGGATCACTTTGTCCATATTCACATCGGGGAATTCTTCCTTCAGGAAAAATGCCATCACCGTCAGCATCCAGCTATGCTCCGCCACGCTCTCATGGCGACCCCCTGCGGTGTAGCAGTGGCGGGTGGTATCCTTCAGCCGCTCAGCAACGGCCAGGGCATTAAGTAATTCTCTCACTTCCATAATGATCTCCTTACATAAGAAAAGCGGCACAGACCTTATGCCTGTGCCGCAACGGTTATTGACGAACCACAGACAGGGGAGCGGGGCAGGCAGAGGAAAACATTGCCTGAAGAATCATTTGCCTCACTCCCTTCTCTGTTTAAGACCGATTATACAGCCAATGGGAAGGGTTGTCAATAAACCTTGGGTTGTTTTTCACTGAAATCAGAAGTCGGAGAACACATTACCCACCAGATCGTTTTCCATTTCGGAGCCACGGATGTAGTCCTTGATCAGAGAGTAAATGTCCTTCTCGCACACGCAGTACAGGGTGTTCCAGTCCAGATCGTGGGCGGTGTGCTTTCTGTGCTGCACACGGGCAGCCAGTACCAGGGAGCAGAACAGGGACTTGGCGGACATCTCCCAGGGATTGCCGTTCTCGTCCTTGCCGACCAGACGAACATCTACGTCAACGGTCTGCACCAGCTTGGTGAAAGCCTCAACTTCCTTTCCTGTGTTCAGTTCAATGGGAACTCTCATAATATTTACCTCCTAATTGAGATTTGCCTTAAATAAGGCCAGATTGTCGTATTTGAATATATATAAAAAAGGCAATGGCGTAAATGAGCCTAAGCCCAAAGACGCCATTGCCTTTGCACGCTCGCATTATACTACATCCAAAAGGAAAAGTCAACACTTTGCACAAAAAAATTTTTTCTATTTGTGCAGATTGACAAAATAAACCATTTCGGGTATAATACAAGCGTTGATCGATGTATTCAGTTTTCCTGTTTTATAGGAAGGAGTGACATACATGCTGTTCGGACAAAATTGCTATCGTGTGCTGGTGGTTTCTGCCTCGGAGAAGTTCAACAATGAGATCCGCGGCCTGCTGCCTCCCAACCAGTATGACCCTCCGGACACTGCACTTACCCTGGCACAGGCCAGGCAGGCGCTGGAGCGCCATGTTTATGATTTTGTGATTATCAATACGCCGCTGCCTGACGGATACGGCACAGAGCTTGCCGCCGATATCGGCAGGGGACGGGATTGTGTTGCCCTGATTTTGGAGAAACCGTCGGTCTGTGAGGAAAAATCCGAGGAACGGACGGCAGAGGGGCTGTTCAGCCTGTCCAAGCCCACCACGGGACAGATGATTCTCCAGGCGCTGCGCTGGATGGCTGCCGCCAGAGCGAGGCTGCGCCAGTTTGCAAGCCGCACTGCCAAGGCAGAGGAGAAGACCACGGAGGTTCGTCTGGTGAGCCGCGCCAAGTGTCTCCTCATGGAGAAAGATAAGCTCACGGAAAAAGAAGCCCACCGCTATATCGAGAAGCAGGCCATGGATCGCTGTATTACCCGAGGGAACATCGCCCGCGAGATCATCGGAAGACTTACATAATAGAAAGCCGCTACCTTATGACAGGGTAGCGGCTATTTACGTTTATTGCTTCTTTTTGCTTATTCAGCCCGATGGATGGAGCGTTCAATGGAGAAGCCCTGGGGGTAGCGGTTGGAGAGTTTTTGAATATTCATTTCAAAAATCTCATCCAAACTCAGATCCAGCGCCCAGGCGGCCTCGGCAAGGTACCAGGCGAAATCGCCCAGCTCCTTGCAGAGATAGTCACGGTTCAGCGCAT
>JAZNVK010000302.1:0-2253 GCA_045592805.1 Faecousia sp. | reverse complement strand
GAGACCGGCAAGTTCACTCTGGACTCCAAGGCTCCCAAGGATGGCTATCAGGACTTCCTGAAGAACGAAGCCCGTTACACCCGTCTGACCCGCGAGTTCCCCGAGCGTGCCGAAGAGCTCTTCGCACGCAACGAGGCCGCTGCCAAGGAGCGCTACGAGCACCTGTGCAAGCTGGTTGAGCTGTATAAGGATTAATTCTGTTTTCGCTGTGCCCCATGGAGCAATCCATGGGGCACATTTCCCAAAGGAGTGTTTTATGATCGATCTCATTCTCTATATCTTAGGATTATTGAGCGGTCTTTTGGGTGCCCTTTGCTCTTACTGGTCGGTCTATGTGGTGATCGGCCTGTTTACCACCCGCAAGTTCCCCAAAGCCAAGCATCAGCATAAGATCGCCATTGTGGTGGCAGCCAGAAATGAAGAAGCTGTCATCGGCAACCTCATGGAGAGTATCCGCCGGCAGGACTACCCTGCCCATTTGCTCACTACCTTCGTGGTAGCGGATAACTGCACCGACCAGACCGCCCGTGCCGCCCGAAATCACGGCGCCATCTGCTATGAGCGCAAAGATCCCAAGCATCGCACCAAGGGCTTTGCACTGCAATTCCTGTTTGAACAAATTGAAAAAGACTACGGCATCGACTCCTACGATGCTTATATCCTCTTTGATGCGGATAATCTGCTGCGCTCCGATTTTGTCAGCCGCATGAACGAGGCCTTTGACGCAGGCGAAAAAATCGTCACCTCTTACCGCAACACCAAAAACTTCGATGACAACTGGATCTCCGCCTCCTACGGGCTGCACTGGCTGCGCACCGTCCGTCTGGAGCACCGAGCCCGTTCTGTTTTCGGTCTTGCCACCAGAATTCAGGGTACCGGCTTCCTGTTTGCCAACGAGCTGGTAAGAGACGGTTGGAAATACACCTCCCTGACCGAGGACCGTGCCTTCTCCGCCGATGCGGTGGTAGCAGGTCATACCATCTCCTATTGTAACGACGCCGAATTCTATGACGAACAGCCTACCGACCTGAAAATTGCCATGCGTCAGCGTATCCGCTGGGCAAAGGGTCATCTCCAGGCCTTCGGAGAATCCGGCTGGATGCTGCTGAAGCATGTGTTTACCTCTAAGGATGTAACCACCGCATTCATGTCCTACGATATGTTCTGTATCGTGGCACCCCGGGCCGTTTACGGCATCTTCCTGACTCTTTTAAAGCTTTTTATCGCACTTGGTACTTCTCTTGTACTGCTCACGCCCCCCAACTATCTGACCCTGGCAGGCTATGTTCTGGGTATTCTGGGGCTGGAGCGATATTTTGCCAACTTCGCAGCCGCTGTGTACGTATTCATTTCCGAGCGCAAACGGATCAAGCCCATGTCCTTTTGGAAAAAGCTGTGGTTCTGCATCACCTTCCCGCTCTTTGATGTCATCGGCCGGATCGCCAGCTTCATCGCCGTATTTATCAAAGTCGAGTGGAAGCCTATCCCCCACAATTCTGAGGTTACGATCTCCGATTTGCAAAATGAAGAGGAGCTTGTAGGAAAATAATTGGAACATTTTGTCTCTGTTTGCGTCTTATGAGTGTAAGCCTAATTATTCAAGGAGGAGACAATTATGAAAAAGATTATTGCCATTAGCCTTTCCCTGTTATTGCTGCTTACCCTGTTCGTGGGCTGCGGTGCTTCAAGCAAAGCCGAAGCGGACAGCTACCTCAGAAACGAAGCGCCCAAGGATTATGCCGAAGATGCCATGGCTGAGACCGTGATCGTCAATAACGGCAGCTTCACCGCGGACTCGTCCACTCAAGCGGTCAGCACCAACCGCAAGCTGATCCGCCGCGTGACCCTGGAGGTAGAGACCGAGACCTACGATGAGCTCTTTGCCAATGTGCAGCAGATGATCGCCCAATGCGGCGGTTATGTGGAGTCCATGGATGCCAACACCCGTTACGGCTCTACCAGCCGCCGTGCCACCCTGGTCATCCGTGTCCCCGCCGATCAGCTGGATCACTTTGCAGAAGATGTGGCTGCTGCCTCCAACGTGGTCTACCGCAGCGAATCCACCAGTGATGTCACCCTGAACTACGTGGATCTGGAGAGCCGCAAGGCTGCGCTGCAGGTGGAGCAGGAGCGCCTGATGGAGTTGCTGGAGCAGTCCGGCAGTCTCACCGAAATTCTGGAGATCGAGACCCGTCTGACCGATGTCCGCTATGAGCTGGAGAGCATCCAGTCCCAGCTGCGCACCTATGACAA
>JAZNVK010000301.1:0-11802 GCA_045592805.1 Faecousia sp. | reverse complement strand
CTTGTAGCCGTCGCCGCCGAATTTACCGCCCGCGTGAAGAATGGTATATACAACCTCAAGCGTGGGAATGCCCTGCGTGGGGTGGATACCTGCGGGGATACCGCGTCCGTTATCCTCGATAGTAATACTGTCGTCGGGGTTTACGGTAACCTTTATAAGATCGCAATGTCCTGCCAGCGCCTCGTCAATGGAGTTATCTACAATCTCGTAGACCAGGTGGTGCAGACCGCTGGAAGAGGTGGAGCCGATGTACATACCGGGACGCTTTCTGACCGCTTCCAGACCCTCAAGCACCTGGATTTGCGAGGCGTCATACTCCTTTTCTACCGCAGTATTCATCATTTCTTCGGACATGAAACCTTCTCCTTTTTTTCGGCAACTGCCGATGATGGAAATTTGAGCGATTTTGCTCGATAATTATCTATATCTCTTCTCTAAGACAGAAGAGCCGAACTGAGTCAGGTAGACCCGGTTCATACCGAACTCCTCGGTGAGCACGAAACTCTTGGGCAGATCCTGGGAGATGGTAACTACCTCGCCCTGCTGCTCTGCCTGGGTCAAGAATTGACGGGTGTGCTTGCTGTAGGAGCTGTTATCCAAATCAAAAATACCAATAATGCTCTTTTGCCGCACGGCAAAATCCGAGCCAATGGAAAGATACATACTAAAAACCTCTAAAAAATCTTCCCCTGTTCGATCCGATAGACCTTGCCCAGGCTGGTCAGGCGGTCTACATCGCAGCAGGTGATCATCACCTGGCCGCTTTTCAGGCGGTTCAGGACGAAGTCCTGCCGTCCTGCGTCCAGCTCTGACAATACGTCGTCCAGAAGCAGGAGGGGTTCTTCCCCCGTATCCCGTCGCAGCAATTCCCGTTCTGCCAGCTTGATGGAGATGGTGGCGGTACGGGTCTGCCCCTGAGAGGCAAAGGCCGAGACGGACAGTCCGTTGATGCTGGCCTCAAAGTCGTCCTTGTGAGGGCCGGATAAACACTGTCCGCTCTCCAGTTCCGCCCGTTCATGGGAAGCCTGATGCTCCATAAGCAGCTGCCGCAGCTCCTCCACCGGAGCAAAGGGGTCGGAGATATTGGATACGGTTTTATATTCCAAATGCAGATTTTCTTTTCCCGAGGAAAATTCCTCGTGGAACTTCTGCGCCTCCTCGGACAGTGCCTTTACAAAGCGGGCCCGATAGGAGATCAGATAGGCGCCCAGCTGAGCCATACGGCTGTTATACTCCGGCAGCACCGCCAGCATGGAGGGGTGGTCGAAACGATCCTTTAACAGAGCGCTTTTCTGCTCCAGAAGCCTGCCGTATTCTGTCAGGGCAGCATCGTAGTTGGGACGCAGCTGACAGATCACCGTATCCAGCAGCTTTCGACGGGGCTGCGCTCCCTTTTTCAGGATCAGAAGATCCTCAGGGCAGAAGAGCACGCTGGTCAAAAGACCAGCCAAACCGGCGGCGGTTTTCTGCTTTACGCCGTTGATATAGAGCTGACGGGGCTTTCTGCCTGCAAAGAGCAGAACCTTCAGCTCCTGCTCCCGTTCCTGAGAGAAAATATTACCTCTCAGCTCTGCAAACTCCGCACCGAAGCGCAGCAGCTCCTGCTCCCGTCGGCTGCGGAAGGCTCTGCCGGTGGACAAATAGCCAATGGCCTCCAAAAGATTGGTCTTGCCGTTGGCATTATCCCCTACGATCAGATTGACTCCGGGGACAAATTCCACCACTGCCTCTTGGTAATTGCGGAAATTCCGCAGATACAGGCGGTCAAGGTGCATAGGCCACCAGAACCTCTGCCCCACGGAAGGAGACCTTGTCCCCCTCCCGCAGCTTCTTGCCCCGCATGAGGCAGGTTTCGCCGTTGACCTTCACATAGCCGTCCTGGATCAGCAGCTTGGCTTCGCCGCCGCTCATAACCAGATTTGCCAGCTTCAGAAAGCTCTCCAGCTTAATATATTCCGTGGTGATATAGACAGTTTCCATGGTCTTCTCCCCTTTTTCTCAGTGCAGACGGATGGGCAGAACCATGTAGGCAAAGTCGTGCTTCTCGTCGACGGAGGTGAAGATAATGGGGCTCAGACCGTTCTGCAGCTCCAGATGCACTTCCTCACCGGGGACGGCACGGAGGGCATCCAGCAGATAGCGGCAGTTAAAGCCGATCTCCAGCTCGCCGCCGTTACCGGCGACACTGCAGGTGTCGTGAGCAGAGCCGATGGTATTGATGGTGCGGAAATCCGCCACATTATCGCCAAAGACACAGCGAACAGGATTCTTGATCTTCTCCGGCACAATGAGGCTCACACGCTCAATGGAGGACATGAGGGCAGAGACATTGGCGGTCAGGAGTATCTTGTTGTTCTGGGGAATGATCCGGCGCCAGTCGATAAACTCGCCCTCCAGCAGACGGCAGACCAGGGTGGCATCACCGATGGTAAAGAGAATGTGCTTTCTGCCCAGGAGGAACTGCATGGTCTCGTCACTCTCGGAGAGCATCTTCTCCACCTCACGCAGTGCGGCGGCAGGGACGACGAACTTCATCTCTCTGCCCAGAGGAGCCTCGGCATGCCAGGTACGGCGAGCCAGACGGGTGGAGTCCACGGCTACCATGGTGATGCTGTCGTCCATGACTTCTACCAGACAGCCGGTGAGGATGGGACGGGACTGATTTTCAGAGACAGAGAAGAGGGTACTGCCGATAAGCTCCCGCATGGCGCTCTGAGGGATAGCAATACTGTTGTCGGCATCCACCTCAGGCAGGTCGGGGTAGTCTTCGGCATCCATAGCCGTGATCTTGAAGGAGGAGGCACCGCCGCGGATGCTGACGGAGTACTTGGCATCGACTTCAATGGTCACTTCCTCATCGGGAAGCTTCCGGATGATATCAAAGAACAGACGGGAAGGCATAACGCAGGAGCCGGCTTCCAGAACCGTTGCGCCCACCTTGACGGTGATGCCCGTTTCCAGGTTGAAGCCGGTGAGCTGAATGCCCACACCGGCGCGGATCAGAATTCCCTCCAGGCAGGCAATGGTGCTCTTGGGAGAAACGGTACGGGAGGCCAGGGAGATGGCGGAAACCAGCAGTGCTTTTTCACAGGTGAACTTCATAAAAAATTACCTCGCATTCTCTCTTTTATAGATAGGAAGGATAAATATTATAGTAATAGTTATAGTAGTAAAAATATATGTGCAAAACTATCCGGAACCCTTGTGCCGCAAGGCTTTGCAATTGACAGGCCAATGTGCAGAACCAAAAAAGTTATTGACAGCTTTGTAGAGAAAAAATCGAATTTGCAGTTATGAACAGAGAACTTATGCACGTTTTTATAAGTCTGTGCATAACTTTTAAAGTCTGGAATTGATATTATTGGTGATATCCCGGACGTTGTCCTGCAGGCCGTTGTCGGTGATGGCCAGCTCTTCCTCCACCCGGCGGACGGCATACATGACCGTGGTGTGGGTCTTGCCGAATTCCTTGGCGATGTCCGGGAAGGAGAGATTGGTCAGCTTGCGGATCAGATACATGGCGATCTGACGGGCCTCGGCGGTGCCTTTGTTCTTGCGGTTGGAGCGCAGCACGCTCTCTTCGATGGAATAGAAGCGGCAGACCTCACCGATGATCAGGTTGATGGTGGGGACGGATTGGCTCTTTCCCTTGTACATGTCCTTAATAGCACGGGAGACACTGGCGATGTCCATAGGCATACCGGTCAAGTCGTGGTAGGCTTTGATCTTTTTCACCGTGCCTTCGATCTGGCGGACGTTGTTGGTGATGTTCTCAGCGATGTAGCCGCAGACCTCCTCCGGCAGCACCAGACCCAGGGACAGAGCCTTGTTCTTGGTGATGGCATAACGGGTCTCGTAATCGGGTGGCTGAATGTCCACAATAAGACCCCACTCGAAACGGGTGCGCAGACGGTCTTCCAAAAGCAGCATATCGCTGGGCACACGGTCGGAGGTCAGGACGATCTGGCGCTTGTTCTCGTAGAGGGTGTTGAAGGTGTGGAAGAACTCCTCCTGAGTACCCTCCTTACCGGCGATAAACTGAATATCGTCGATCAAAAACAGGTCGGCATTGCGGTATTTGTCACGGAATTCGGAGTTTTTACCTGTACGGACGGCTTCGATGTATTCCTTGATGAACTGGTCGCCCTTGATGTAGACGATGTTATACTCCGGGTGCCGCTTCTGGATGCGGTTGGCAATGGCGTAGAGCAGGTGAGTCTTGCCCAGACCGCTCTGACCGTAGATAAAGAGAGGATTATAGGCCAGGGTACGTTCCTCGGCCACTGCCTCGGCGGCGGAGAAGGCGTGCTGGTTGGAGGAGCCGACCACAAAGGTATCAAAGGTGAACTGGGAGTTGAATTCTACAAAATTCCGCTTCCGCTTGTTCATATTGTACTTGGGCATATCCTCTTCGTCCAGGACGGTCAATTCGACCTCCTTCTCAAACTGCTCCCGCATGGCATCCTTGATCAGGAAGGCGTAGCGATTTAAGATCAGATCCTTGCAAAAAGAGGTGGGGGTGTAGATGACCAGCTTTTTCTCATCCAGCTCCACCACTTCCACCTCATCGAAGTAAGTGGCGATGGCAGCGGCGGGAGAATGGTTCTCCAGATAGGTCAAAACCCGGGACCAGACATAGGCATTGGAATACATCAGCCGACTCCTTTCCATTCTATTTTATCCTGTCAATTATAGCACAATCTGTGCATAAAATCAAGAACTATACATTATTAAATAAAGAATTCTATCTACAGACCTTGTAAAAAAGCCCTGATAATCCTTGCATGAAAAGGTAAAATATGATATAGTAATCTGGCTTTATGAGAAACGGCAAAAAGAGGAAAAAAATATGCTTGAAATCAAAGATCTGTCCTTCCGTGTGGAGGGCGAAGACGGGCAGGTGGATATTCTGCGGAATATCAGCCTGAATATTGAGGATAAGAAATTTGTGGTCATCACCGGCCCCAACGGCGGCGGCAAAACCAGCCTGGCCAGAACCATTATGGGTATTAATCAGCCCACCGGCGGTCAAATTCTCTGGAACGGGACGGATATTACCAATCTGTCCATTACGGAACGTGCCCGTCTGGGCATTTCCTACGGCTTCCAGCAGCCGCCTCGCTTTAAGGGTATGAAGGTACGGGATCTGCTGAATATCGCCGCAGGGCAGAAAATGAGCCACGACAAGGCCTGCACCTACCTGACCAAGGTGGGGCTCTGCGCCCGGGATTATATCGACCGGGATGTGGATACCTCCCTCTCCGGCGGCGAGGTCAAGCGCATTGAGATCGCCACCATTCTGGCAAGAAAAAGCGGACTGATGATCTTTGACGAGCCGGAGGCCGGCATTGACCTCTGGTCTTTTGCCCGTCTGACGGAGACCTTCAAAGAGATCCATGACAAAAAAGAGGCCACCATCCTGATCATCTCCCACCAGGAGCGCATCATCCGTCTGGCAGACGAGATCATTCTCATTGCCGATGGCAAGCTCAGCGCCCGTGGCTCTGTGGAGGAGATCTTCCCCAAGATTCTGGCGGATACGGTCTACGGCTGCAACCGATTGGAGGTGGACGGCAAATGCTGAATGAGGTTCAGAAGCATATTTTGGAGCTCATTGCCGACCTGAAGGAAACGGGAACGGGCGCTATGAACATCCGCTCCGACGGCAAAAAGCTCCTGCGCCGCAATACGGAGACCATCCGCATCGAGTCCAAGACCGACAAGGACGGCATTGATATCCACATTGCCCCCTTTACCAAGAACGAGTCCGTGCACATTCCCGTGGTGCTGACGGAAAACGGCTTCCATGACCGGGTTTATAACGACTTTTTCATCGGCGAGGGCGCAGATGTGACCATCATTGCCGGCTGCGGCATCCACTCCTGCGGCGATTGCGACAGCAGCCATGAGGGTATCCACACCTTCCATGTGGGAAAAAATGCCAAAGTGAAATATGTGGAAAAGCACTACGGCGAGGGTGAGGGCAGCGGCAAGCGCATCCTCAATCCCCAGACGGTGCTGTATCTGGAGGAAGGGGCTAACGTGACCCTGGAGACCGCCCAGATCCGTGGTGTGGACGACACCAAGCGCTATACTAAGGCAGAGTGCCGGGGCGCCGGAAGCGAAATTATCCTCCGTGAAAACCTGCTGACCCATGGGGATCAGAAGGCTGTGAGCGAAATGGATGTATTTTTGAGCGGTTTTGATAGCAAAGTCCAGGTGATTTCCCGCTCTGTGGCGCAGGAACAGAGTACTCAGATCTTCTATCCCCGGGTAGAGGGCAATACCAAGTGCTTTGGCCATGTGCAGTGCGATGCCATCATCATGGGAAATGCCAAGGTGCGTGCCATTCCGGAGATCACCTGCAACCATGTGGATGCCTCCCTGATCCACGAGGCTGCCATCGGCCGCATTGCCGGTGAGCAGATCCTGAAACTCATGACCATGGGCCTCAGCGCCGAAGAAGCCGAGGAGAAGATTTTGGAGGGGTTCCTGCGGTAAAGGAAATTTATCTTAGGTGAATAACGAATAGTGAATAGTGAATAGTTGAGGTATCGGCTCCGCCGATCTATTTAAAATCAATGCGCAAAGCGCATACCTTCATCATTCACCACTTTTTCTAAGGAGGACTGCTGATGATTTCTGTAACCTTGATCACCGTCGGAAAACTGAAGGAAAAATTCTATCTCCAGGCGGTGCAGGAGTATGAGAAGCGGCTGGCAGGCTACTGTAAGTTCAGCCTTTTAGAGCTCAACGAGACCCGTCTGCCGGAGGATCCCAACCGAACGCAGATCAATCAGGGTCTGAGCAAGGAGGCAGAGCTGATCGAGGCGGCCATTCCCAGAGGGGCCTGGTTCTGCGTGCTGACCCCCGAGGGAAAGGAGCTGTCCTCCGAAGCTCTGGCGGAAAAGCTCCACAGCCTGAAAAACGAGGGCAGAAGCCATTTTTGCTTTCTCATCGGCTCCTCCTTTGGCATTGACCCCAGAATCAAGCAGCGGGCAGATTTTCGCCTCTCCTTCGGCCCCATGACCTTCCCCCATCATCTCATGCGGGTTATGGCCTTAGAGCAAATCTACCGTGCCGAAACCATCCAGGCCGGAACGAAATACCATAAATAAGCAAACCCCCTGCGGAAGGAAAAACCATCTTTCCGCAGGGATTTTATATGATCAGGCGAAAAAAGAGAAGAACGACTGCTGACAAAATGGAAATAAAGGTCACTTTAGCGCAGCATCTTAATGCTGCGAAGGAAAAGCGAATCGCTAAAAACTGAGGTGTGCCTCCGGCACGGATTTTGATTGTATCTCCCGTCAAACAGAAATTTGCCGAACAGTTTGCCGCAGCCAAAGCCACCCGTATCGGGAGAAATTTCAGGCTATGAGTAAGGCATCAAATTACGCAATGTCATTGCGAGGCCACCTGTGGCCGTGGCAATCCGCATCCTTAAAAACTACCGTTTTTACACGAAATTCCCATATAATCGAAACATTTTTGGAACGGATTGCCACGTCGGGCTTACGCCCTCCTCGCAATGACATGGCTTTTCGGTAGCCTGTACTTCTATATGAAAAGGTAGATTTAGACGGAAGCAAACAGACCGATAAACATCTATTTGACTTTATTTCAAATTTCATAGGCGGAGCCCATACCGCAGTTATTCACCATTCACTATTCGTCATCAATATACAGCTTTTTCTCATCTCTATCCAAAAAAAAAGCAGCACCCAGGGTTTTCCGGGTGCTGCTGCTTTTTGTATTCGTTGTATTCTGTTTATTCTCCGCTGCTTTCCGAGCTGCTTTCGGTGGGAGGATCAGTGGACTCGGTGGGCGGCTCTGTGCTTTCGGTGGGAGGTTCGGTAGACTCCGTGGGAGTTTCGGTGCTTTCCGTGGGCGGCTCGGTGGATTCCGTGGTGGATTCGCTGCTGCTGTCACTGGGGTCGGTGGATTCGGAGGGATCGGTGCTCTCCTCTTCCTCACCGGTGCCCAGGTGGGCGATCTCCTTGTCACGCTTGTCGTACTCGGAGTAGAAGATGGCCTCCGAGGAGATCAGGTTGCCGTCCAGGTCGTACTTGTAGCGGTAGGTGGTCACGTCAGCGCCGGTATAGGGGGTGGTGATGACCTCGCCCTCTTCGTAGTCCTTATACTTCTCGTACTTTTCCATCTCGGGATGGATATTAATGGTGACTTCCTCGTACTCGTACCACTTGGTGACGAAATAGTCCAGCTTGACGGTGTAGTTCTTGGTATCGGTACCCACAAAACGGATGTGGACATAGCCGTCATAGACAGAGGCATCGATGCGGATGGGATAGATGGTGTTGTTGCGGAACTGATAGTCCAGGGAGCCCCAGTAAACGGTGGCATCCATGCCGTAGGGAATATAGGTGGGCAGGAACTGATGTTCCCAGCGCTCCACGACTTCCAGGTCAGCCTTGATGGTGCAGTAGAAAATGGTGGAAGCAACCTAACAGACACCGCCGCCCAGCTGATTCTCCGTTCTGCCGCCTACATAGACACCTGCCTCGCCGTAGCCCTTTTCCGCAGTACGCTCGCCAACGGTTTTATTGAAGGAGAAGACTTCGCCGGGCTTGACAATGGTGCCGTCAATGGCTTCACAGGCCAGCTCCAGATTCTTGGTACGGGTGGGATTCCAGACGTGGGGGCTGTCATAGGAGCTGAGCACATCGCAGAACAGCTCTGCCTCCAGGGATTTTCTGGTAATGGCGGGAACCAGCTCACGCAGGGTCAGGGTCACGGTCTCGCCGGCCTTGCTGGGCAGGAAGGCTTTATATGCCTCGGCCATGGTGAAGCCGTAGCCGTTGACCTCGTCGGTGATCTCGTAGGTGTCCTCGTCGCAGAAGGCACCGACAGGAGCTGAACACTTGTACTCTTTATAGAGGGCATCCAGATCCACGGGGGTGGGAATGGTCTCGTCATAGACATACTGCAGGTCGTAATTGCCGGACATATAGCCACTGACGATCTCGTCATAGAGCTTGTCAATATGAACCTCGCGGCGGAGGGTACCCAGGGTAATCTCCACAGCTTCAGTCTCTACAGGGTTGCCATCCTCGTCATTGACAATGACGGTGGTCTTGCGGATCTCGGTCTCGGAGCCCTCCAGATTGGACTGGCTCAGGGTGCTCTCCAGCACATCCCGAATATAGGCCTCATCCAGAGACAGATACTGCACCACATCGATATCCACACGGGTGGTATTCTTCTTGGCGGCGAAGCCTCTGCCGTAGGTCATGGCCTCTTCTACAGCCTTTTCCACATCCAGGGATACATTGACCTTATCTCCGGGGAGACACAGCAGCATATCCCGCAGATAGGGGTTGCCGTTCTCGTCCAGAGGGGCATCTGCATCGGTCTCGGGCTTCTCCGGCTCCACAACGGGATCAGTCTGCTGGGCGTTCTCAACGGGCTTGCCGAAGATATCCAGAACCACTTCGCTCTTGGGATCATAGGTGGTGGTAAAGGTGGGGAAAAGGTCACCCCGGGTGTAGAGGCGGACATTCATGGTCTCCGTAAAGGAGACATCCTGTAAAGCGGCAGTTGCTTCTTCCGGGGTCATGCCACTGAGATCGATCCCTGCCACATAGATGTTGTCAGCGATCAGACCGTCATCCCGCAGAAGGAAATAGCCGGTGACACAGGCACCGATGACCAGCACGGCGGCCAGGACGCTCAGCAGAATGGGAAGAGAACGGTTCATTTTCTTCTTACGGGGGGTCTTGGGAGCGGGGGCAGCCTGCTTCGGAGCGGCAGGCTTACGGTCAGCGGGGCGCTGCTCCGTGGGGCGCTTGGGACTCACGGGATCGGCGGTATTGCGAGGCGTTACCACCGGCTGCTGGTTACTGTAGTAAAGGGGTCGATCCCCGTTGGTCAGGGGACGATTCTTTTTTTCAAACTTACCCATAAATTACTCCTATCTATACGCGCAATTTGCGCAGCAACTTCGTTCCTGCCCTTATTATACCGATATTGTCTCAAAAAGCAACAGAAAACACTAAAATTTTTAAGCCGAAATGTGAATATTATGTAAACTTGGGAAAAGAAGGAAGCTCCTGCTTCCCGTCTGCTTTCTTAGACGAAAAATCAGGAGCTTTTGTTTCCTTCTTTTTGATAATTTTTGAAAAATTTTTGTGCGGCCTTCAGAGAATCCTCTTTTTGCAGCAGCTTCAGGCAGAGAATGGGTACGTTGGCCTTGGGGGCGAGATAGAGGCGGTTTTTGTACTCCGGCAGTGCGCAGAGACGGGAGATCTCTTCAAAGGAGAAGCTTTGCAGGGTAAAGAGCAGCTCTCTGCCCCGCTGGCTGATATCCGTGACATCACAGGCGGCTGCATCAGCACGTAACAGTGCAATATCAATGAGATTTAAAGCGCCCTTTGGGGGATCACCGTAGCGGTCTACGATCTCGTCCAGCAGCTCGTCGGCATCCTCCTTGGAACGGATGGCTGCCATGCGGCGATAGAGATCCATGCGCTGTTCCCCGTTGGAGATATAGTCCTTGTCGATGTTGGCGGTAACATCCAGATCGGCGGTGCAGCTGACCTCCTGTAAGGGCTTTTCGCCCCGTTCCTCCAGCACGGCTTCCTCCAGAAGCTTCAGGTAGAGGTCGTAGCCGATGGAGATCATATGTCCGGACTGAGAAGCGCCCAGCAGACTGCCTGCCCCGCGGATCTCCAGGTCACGCATGGCGATCTTGAAGCCGGAGCCGAATTCCGCATATTCCCGAATGGCGTTGAGACGTTTTTCAGCGATCTCTGTCAGGACCTTTCCCTTGCGGAAGGTCAGGTAGGCATAGGCATGACGGCCGGAGCGGCCCACACGGCCACGGATCTGGTGCAGCTGCGCCAGACCCAGCTTGTCGGCATCCTCGATGATCAAGGTGTTCACATTGGGAATGTCGATGCCCGTTTCAATGATGGTGGTGCAGACCAGGATCTGCAGTTCTCCGTCGGCCATGGCCTGCATGACCTCCGACAGCTCTTCCTCATTCATCTTGCCGTGGGCGATGCCCACGTTGGCACCGGGCAGATCCTTCTTGATCCGTGCGGCGCACTGGGCGATGGACTCCACCCGATTGTGCAGGAAATAAACCTGCCCACCACGCTCCAGCTCCCGTCGCATGGCATCGATCAGAATGGGCTGGGCGTATTCCAGCACATAGGTCTGCACGGGATAGCGGTCGTGGGGCGGCTCCTCAATGGTGGACATATCCCGAATGCCCGACAGTGCCATATTGAGGGTTCTGGGGATAGGGGTGGCAGAGAGGGTCAGAACGTCCACACCGTGAGCCAGCTCCTTCAGCTTCTCCTTATGGCTGACGCCGAAGCGCTGCTCCTCGTCCACGATCAAAAGGCCGAGGTCCTTGAAAATCACATCTTTTTGCAGCAGCTTGTGGGTGCCGATCACCAGATCCAGTACGCCGCTGCGCAGGTCGGCAAGAACCTTACGGTTCTGGGCGGGGGTGGAAAAACGGGAGAGCACACCGATATTCACGGGGAATCCCTGGAAACGGGCGCAGGCAGTGGTGTAATGCTGCTGCGCCAGCACGGTGGTGGGGACTAAGATGGCCACCTGTTTGCCGTCTAAGATGGCTTTCATAGCCGCTCGGAGGGCAACCTCCGTCTTGCCGAAGCCCACGTCGCCGCAGAGCAGACGATCCATAGGTGCCGGAGACTCCATGTCGGACTTGATCTCGTCAATGGAGCGCAGCTGGTCATCGGTCTCGGCATAGGGGAAATTCTGCTCAAACAAGTCGGAGGCCAAGCGGTCTTAGGAAGACAATAGAGA
>JAZNVK010000300.1:0-2433 GCA_045592805.1 Faecousia sp. | reverse complement strand
ATTTAATAAGGATCGTGTCCGGATTATCGTTACGGAACTGCCTTATCAGGTCAATAAGCGTCAGCTGATCAAAAACATTGCCGAGCAGGTAAAGGATAAGCGTATTGAGGGAATTTCCGACCTCCGGGACGAGACCGACCGCAATGGTATGCGAATCGTTATTGAACTGAAAAAAGAAGCCAACCCTCAGGTAGTGCTGAACAATCTGTTTAAGCAGACTGCCCTGCAAAGTAGCTTTGGCATTATTATGCTGGCGCTGGTGGATGACCAAAAGCAGCCGAGAATCCTCTCCCTGCGGCAGATCATTGACGAGTATCTCTCCTTCCAAATGGAGGTGCTGACCCGCCGTACCCAGTACGATCTGAAAAAGGCAATGGAGCGCGCCCACCTGTTGGAAGGTCTGCTGATCGCCCAGGACAACATCGACGAGGTTATTCGAATTATCCGTAGCGCTTACGACGACGCAAAAGAAAAGCTGTGTGAACGGTTCGGTTTGGACGATGTGCAGGCACAGGCGATTCTGGACATGCGCCTGAAGGCGTTGCAGGGTCTGGACAGAGAAAAGCTGCAGGCTGAATTTGACGAGCTGCAGGAGCGGATCGCTTATTATAACGATCTGTTGGCAAATCCCGAAAAGCTGAAGGGCGTTCTCCGGGAAGAGTTGCTTGAGATCCGGGACAAGTTCGGCGACGAGCGTAAGACCGAGATCCAGGAAATCGAGGACGAGATCGACATCGAGGACCTGATCGAAGAAGAACAGTGTGCGTTCACCATTTCCAACCAGGGATATGTGAAGCGTATGCCTGTAGATATCTACCGCACCCAAAGTAGAGGCGGCAGAGGTGTTAATGCCCAGAATCTGAAGGAAGAGGATTATGTAAAGAGTTTGAACATAGCCTCTACCCACGACCATATTCTGTTCTTCACCGACCGGGGACAAGTGCACCACCGGAAGGGTTATCAGATCCCCGAGGCAGGCAGAACAGCCCGTGGTACGGCTATGGTCAATATTCTGCCGTTGGAGAGCGGCGAAAAGGTCACAGCTATGGTGATCACAAGAGAATTTAACGAAGAGGAGTATCTGGTGATGGTTACCCGTAAGGGTACGGTTAAGCGATTGCCCTTTATCGCCCTGAACACCCGGCGCAAAACCGGTATCCGGGCGCTGACTCTGGAGGAGGGAGATCAGCTGATCAATGTCATCCGAACAAACGGCGATGATAAGATCATCCTTGCCACCAGAAACGGCATGGCCATCTGCTTCCATGAGACGGATGTGCGCTGTACAGGCAGAATGGCTGCCGGTGTCCGGGGCATTACCTTGGTGGACGATGACTATGTGATCGGCGCCGAAAAAATGGAAGAAGGCAAGACGCTGCTGACCGTCACAGAAAACGGTTTTGGCAAGCGTACGGAGCTGCCTGCATACCTGCGTACCGGCCCCGATGGAGAGAAGATCCCCCAGAGCCGTGGCGGTAAGGGTCTGAAAAACTACAATATTACCTCTAAGACCGGTAAGGTTGCCGGCTGCCGTGTTGTCAGCGAGACCGATGATGTAATGCTGATTGAAAATGGCGGTGTGATTATCCGCGTGCCTGCAGCTTCTATTAACGTTTACAAGCGGGATGTGCAGGGTGTTATTATCATGCGTATCGAAGAGGGCAACCAGTTGGTGTCTTTGGAACGTGTTGAGGCTATCGCAGAAGAGGAGAACGAAGCGTGAAAACGGTAACGCTTTATACAGACGGTGCTTGTTCCGGCAATCCCGGACCGGGAGGCTGGGGCGCGATCTTGGAGTATAACGGCGTGGAAAAAGAGCTTTCCGGCGGGGAAGGTGCCACCACCAACAACCGCATGGAGATCACCGCCGTGATCCGGGGTCTGGAAGCGCTGAAAGAGCCTTGCATCGTGGAGCTGTATTCTGACAGCAAATACGTCATTGACGGTCTGAGCAAAGGCTGGGCCGCATCCTGGCGGAAAAACGGCTGGCGCAAGGCGGACAAAAAGCCCGCGCTGAACCCGGACCTTTGGGAAACGCTTTTGGACCTGACCATGCAGCATGAACTTCACTACCATTGGGTCAAAGGCCACGCAGAAAATCCCAAAAACAATAGATGCGACCAACTTGCCGTCGCCGAATCCAAAAAATTTCAAGCATAAAACGTATGGGAGGGTCTTGACCCTCCCTTGCACTACCGATCAAGTAAGCAGTATTTAGGGAGGGTCAAGACCCTCCCCTACGGATGGGGGCGGAAAAATGTATTTATCCATCGGCAATGATATGGCGGTGCGGGAAAGTTCCATTATTGGCATTTTTGATATGGACAACACCAGCACCTCCAAGCGCACAAGAGAATTCTTAAGCAAGGCGGAGAAGGAAGGACAAGTTGTTCCCTGTGATGACCTTCCAAAATCCTTTGTGCTGACAGCAGA
>JAZNVK010000299.1:0-15828 GCA_045592805.1 Faecousia sp. | reverse complement strand
ATCAATCAAGAATACCGCAAAGCACTTAGCGGCAAATCCATAGACCAAGCTCTACTGGAGGAAACCATTGCCGCCTACAAGGATTTGCCCATAGACACCAACTATGTTTTAACTGAAGAATACCAGACCTATGCCCGTCCGTACAGCGATATCTTCAATTTGATCAGGTCATGGACCGGTATGGACAAAGGAACCGCCCAGCAGTGGTCTCCTGATGAAGCTGCGTTATATGCTGCCATGAGAGAACGCTTTGAAGAATCGGCTGTTAAAAACTATCTGACTGAGGCTGAGATTTCATATTGGCAAAGTCATGCAGATAGTCTTGAAACTCCTGTTGTATATCAGTTCCACGAAGGATACGGATGCATCTTAGAAACCTTTCTCACCGTAGGCTTTATGATGCTGATTTATGTCGCTATCACCCTTTCAAGTAGCTTTCCCGATGAGCATACTCAACGAACTGATCAGCTTGTTTTATGCACCTCGAACGGTAAAAAACGGCTCTATTGGGTCAAGCTGCTTTCAGGAATCACAGTTGGCTGTGTGGGTGCATTGCTTATGGCATTGCTGACCTGGGTGCTGAGTCTGCGGGTATACGGTTCGGAGGGTTTTGATGCCGCAATACAGCTATTTTATACCGGCTACGCTGGCAATATCACTATAGGACAAGCATGTCTTGTTGCATACGGATGTCTGATTGTGACTGCGATTTTTATCAGCGTATTCGTCATGCTTTTGTCCGAGCTTTTTAGTAGCAGTATTGCCGCAATGTCAGTTACCACCGGCATGATCCTTGCAGGAATGATTATTCAGATACCGGCACAGTATCGCATATTGGGACAGTTATGGGATTATCTTCCTACCTGTTTTCTGTCCATGTGGAACACCTTTGATAGCCGTTTGATTTCTATGTTTGGAATGCACTTCACCTCATATCAAATCGTTCCTTTGATCTACGTTGTCGTCGCATCGCTGCTGGCATTCCTCGGAAGCCGTATCTATTGCCGCTGTCAGATCAGCGGAAGATAAACGCATACCTGTTATAACAAGCAGTTGCATCACAACCACCTGACACAATTCCGCAGGCGATTTTGCAACTTTTTCTGCAACAAAAATTTTGATAAATGAAATAATGGGTGGAAAAACAGGTTCAAAATTGCCGTTTAGGATAATATTTAGGGCATAAATAAGCCAAAGAAGAACCACGAAAATGAGTGGGAATAAATCCCGCACCTTTTTGAGAGATTTAAGAACCCGAAAACCCTTGAAAATTAAGGGTTTTCGGGTTTCTCATTTTACGGAACAATTTTGACTTTGCGGAACATTTGCGGTATTTTAGGAGTGTGATTTGCGGAACACTTTTAGCAAAGGGGGATTAAGCTATGAAATATACAACATTTCATGTTTAACAATTAGCTGACCGAAAGGGCAAACCTTGGCAGGCAAGAGCAAAATACAAAGATGTGTATGGTAAGTGGAAAGAAACAAGCAAGAGGACACGGAGGAAGAATAAGAAAACACCCGCTTCCGCCGCGAATAACACTTGAAGTCTGCAAGTAAACCCCTTATAATGATTGTAGGAACAGTTAGACAAACTTGAAGTTGTGCGGAGGAAATATATGAAATTATCAAAAATACATCATGTGGCAATTATCGGTTCTGATTATCAGTTATCAAAAGATTTTTATGTTAACAAGTTGGGACTCTCTGTTATCCGTGAAAATTATCGCGAGGAGCGTAACGATTGGAAAATAGATCTGGCAATGGAAGGAAACATTGAGTTAGAATTATTTATTATATCGAATTCGCCAAAAAGAGTTTCATATCCTGAAGCATGTGGCCTAAGACATTTAGCCTTTCATGTTGAGAACGTTGAAGAAACTGTAGAAAAATTATCTCAAATAGGAATAGAATGTGAACCGATTAGAATAGATGAATTTACAAAAAAGAAAATGACATTCTTTTTTGATCCTGATGGGTTACCATTAGAAATTCATGAATAATGGAGAATTCAATTTCACAAACCCTTGAAAATTTCAGTTCTCACATGACGAAATTTATAGGATTTAATAACTGTTATATCTTGTTATAGAAATCTCGTCAAACCCTTGAAGACACTAAACTTTTCACTGGTGTCCTTTCTATTACATCTTGTATCGTGTTATATCGTTCTACCCTTGTTTATGAACCCGCATAAGGGAAAAAATAAGGGAAAGAAAATCTAGTAACAACTTATAACATATTATGAAAATGGTAGTTGGAACTGGATGAAATGCTTATAATACATTTTCAAGAAAGGATTGATAAGATGAGATTAATATATGCAGATTATAACCCTCGGACGAACAGTATTGATGTAACCATATTTGAGAATTACATATTGCGGATAGATTGTAATAAAGCAGAGGAAGGATTAAGAACTACTCCCTGTTCACAGAATTCACTAAGTGCATTGGCATAGAGGAACCATTGGAATATGCTCGGTTTGCTTTAGATGGTGAAATGCAGGCATGGATGAATTGACAATTTAGAGATATAGCAAGAATAAAATCGACTTTAGTTGTTTTGATTGAAGTCGATTTTTTATGTGTAAATATAGAAAAATTAAGGTTTGGTTTAAGAAACAAAAAGTATCCTCAAGTATAATGATAACAAAATAAATACTAGGGTTATATTTATAGTGCTAAAATCTTAAGCTAATCTTAAGGTGCACCTTAACTGAATTTCAGCTTGCTGATATAAAATGAAATCAGCAAGGAGGAAATGAAAATGATTGAATGTACTAATCTTACAAAATCTTATAAGAAAAAATGCGTTGTAGATAATCTCAGCTTCAGCGTAAGCAATGGCGAAATATTTGCCTTTCTCGGCAGTAATGGTGCCGGAAAAACCACCACAATAAAAATGATACTTGGTCTTGTGGGCATCGACAGTGGAGAAGTGATAATGGCTGAAAATACCCAAATTGGATATTCCCCTGAAACACCATATTTCCCGCCTTTTCTAACAGGTTATGAGGTGCTTGAATATTATGCTGGTATTCAGAAAATCTCTAAAACTGAACGCAAAACAGAAATCCCCCAACTGCTTGAAACAGTGGGACTTGAAAACGATAAAACGAGGGTTAAGAATTACTCAAAAGGTATGCTGCAAAGACTTGCTCTTGCACAGGCACTTCTCGGAAATCCCAATTTACTTATTCTTGATGAGCCGACGGCAGGACTTGACGCATTAGGCAGACTTGAAATAATGCAGCTTATCGAAAAACTGAAAATCGGAGGCAAGACAATAATCATTAACTCGCATATTTTGAACGATATTGAACGGATATGCGACAGGGGTATTATTATTAAAAAGGGCATTCAGATGGGGGTATGGAACAAGTCTGATAACAACACCAGAACCCTTGAAGAAATTTTCCTTGATTTAGTGGGAGGTATTACAGAATGACAATTGCATTTACAGCTCTTAAAGAAAAGATACGCAGAAAAGAATTATATATAGTTTCGGCAATCGGAGCCTTTATCCTTCTTGTTTTCGGAACAGGCTCGGGTTCAATTACCATAAACGGCGAAGCGGTTACCGACTACAAAATACTTGCTCCCATACTTCTAATTGTTGTCAATGCAATAAGCTGTGTTCTTGCAGTAATTATGAGCCTTGGTACTATTCCAACCGAATATGAACGTAATACCAGTCACCTTGTATGGATAAGAAAAATACCGCAGTACCGCTATCACGGCGAGCTTGCACTTGCTAATACATTTACGGGACTTATATCTGAGGCAATACTTTTTGGGCCAATGTTTATTATTATGATGAGCAACGGCAGAGCTGATGGGTTTTTACAACTTGTGATGGCATATTTTATAATCGGCTTGAACGTCACGATCGTATGCGTTATGACAAGTGCATTAAGCATAGTTATTCCAAAATTTATGGCAGGTGCAATCGCCGCTGCTGCAATGCTTGTGGGTATTTTTAGCAGTCTTTTGGCAACCTTAAAGGATATTATCGGCGGTTTCGGTGGAGTGATGGTAAAGTACGCTCTTAAGGTTATACCGAATCTTCACGAAATACAGAGTGAAGCCGCAAATGCACTTTGCGGTAATCATATTGATATACACGTTATACTTACAGGATTACTTGCGGTTTATGTGTTGACAGTACTTATTTTTGTATTTAAAAGAAAGGAGGCCTAACTATGAAAAGAGTGATAGTGTTTATTCTTGTGGGGATTCTGCTTGTTCTGGGAGTAATTGCAACAGGAACATATGGCCTTTCAGAAGAAAACGTTAAAATATACAAACAGGCTGTATCTCTTGAAGATGAAAACAACTTCGGCTTTGATGGATTTGCAATTACCGATTATCCTGTATCATTCTATGACGGAGATAATGACTATGTTATAATATGGGAAAACGGTGAGTACAGTGTAACTAAAAGAGGTGCAGTTATGGATTTCATAGTCGCAACCGCCTACCCTGTTGATGAGCATTATGAAGTGATTACTCCCACCGTTGAAAAAATGTCATCTCTGCTTGGTCTTTTAAGTATGGATAACGGTAGCTACGGAGCGGACGAACATGTTGTTACTCTGTGGCACGAGGCTTTTCACTGCTATCAGCTTACAAACTATCTTGAAAACATCAAGAGTATTTCCCTTGTCGCAGTTGATGAAAGCATTATTGCAGAAAATGCCGATAAAAATGAGCAAGCGGTAAGATTATTTGAACAGCAATCCGAACTGCTGAAAAAAGCGGTCATAACCGATGATATTTACAAGATAAGGGAATATATTGTAGAATATAAAAAGCTAGACGAAGAAAGAAAGATTTTGCTTTCCGACGAGGTGAATTCCCTTGAAGATTATTATACAAGGGTAGAAGGCACAGCTTGCTACATTGAAGCCTGTGTTTATAAAACCCTTCTTCCCGACAGCTTCGACAGCAATTACATTGATAATATCTCAACATACGGAGGAGGTTCGGGAAAGTATTATAAAACAGGTATGGCTATGTGTATGATACTTGACACCATTAACCCCGAATGGAAAGATAGCTATGATTTCTCAGAACCACTGATTGATCTGATTTATAAAGAACTGGAGATCTGATATGGAATATAAGGTGCTTGCGGCAGACGATGAGACAGAGCTTCTTGATGCTCTTGAACTCTACACTGAAAGAGAAAACATAAAACTGATAAAAACGGATAACGGCATTACCGCACTTGAACTGTTCAGGAGTGAGAAGCCTCATCTCATTATGCTTGACATAATGATGCCGGGGCTTGACGGATTTGCAGTATTGAAGAAAATCCGTGATGAAAGTAAAATTCCTGCAATAATGCTAACCGCAAGAGGTGAGGATTATGATAAAATTCTCGGTCTAGAGCTTGGTGCAGATGACTACATAACAAAGCCCTACAACCCTATGGTTGTTGTGGCAAGAATAAAGGCACAGCTACGCAGAAACTATGACTACAAGGATAACAATGCCACAGAAAGCAAGGAAATAAAATGTTTTGACATTGCTTTAAACAAGGATGAGGGTATTGTAACAAAGAGAGGAAAGCTTATTGAACTTACTAAAACAGAATTCCTTATACTTGAACTGCTGATGCAGAACAGGGGCAGAATTTTTACAAAACAGCAAATTTTCGATTATGCCTGGGATAGCGGTTATATTGCTGATGACAACACGGTTATGGTGCATATCAGCAACTTACGTGCAAAAATAGAGGATAATCCTAAAACGCCGAAGATCCTCAAAACTATAAAGGGACTGGGCTATAAGATTGAAAAGGAGTGAGAAGGTGAAACTAAAGAAAAGCATTTTCACAAAGCTGATAGGCAGCTTTATTCTATATGCGGTAACTACCGTTCTTACATTTATATTGTGCCTGTTACTTTCGATAGTGTTTATCGGTGAGGGCGATATAAGCAGAGTACGCCCCGATAAAGTCATCGACGAAAACGGTAACGTTGCCAATCTTGATACTGCGCAGAAGTTGGGCGGATGGATTGAGGAACTTGACGGTGAATATAATGTAATCAGCATCTACGGTGAAAAGCAAAGCGAAGAAACATCATATACACACGAGGATATTTTAGAGATTACTTCTGCTTATGGCAAAACCGAATATATAGGATTTTTCGTTCAGCCCGAAAACAGTTCTAAACGCTTTCTCTGCATTTATGATAGAGATGTTATGCAACTTAATCCCACTGTTATTCTGAACGATTTAAACACTCCCGATATCTTTTGGCTTTTTTTTCCCCTTTCAATTCTTGAAATCCTGCTGATAAGCTTTTATTTGAAAAAGAAGATAAAAAAACCCCTCGACAAAATTGTTGAAGGAATGGAAAGTCTTAAATCAGGCGATGATAACGCAAGAATAAATATCCAAACTGAAGCTGAGTTCGAGAAAATCGTAGATACATTCAATGAAATGGCGGAAGAATTGCTGACGGAAAAAATTGAAAAAGAGCAGCTCACAAAGAAGAAAAATCAGATGTTATTAGAGTTGTCTCACGATATAAAAACACCTGTTGCGACTATAAAAAGCTATGCAAATGCATTGGAGGCAGGCCTTGTTCCCGAAGAGAAAACAAAGGATACCTACCGTATTATTGATGCAAAAGTGAACAGGGTGCAAAAACTCACAGACGATATGTTTATGATGCTCAAAATGGATAACCCAGATTATAAGCTGAGCCCAGAAGCAGTTAATCTTTCGGAATATCTACGACAGCTTTGTGCCGAGTATTATGAAGAGATAACAGAAGCAGGCTTTGAGTTTGTGATTGATATTCCGGAAAGTGAAATCAAGACAAATATTGATACTGACCTATTCTCGAGAGTTGTGGGAAATCTTCTTTCCAATGCAAAGAAATACAACAAAACAGGAGATACCATTTCAATGAGCCTTGTCGAGAATAGCGATAAAATCATTCTTGCTGTTTTCGATAATGGAAACGAAATTGACAAGGCTTTTGCTGAGCAGATGTTTGACGCCTTTTCAAGAGGCGACAAGGCAAGAAAGACCGATGGTGGAACTGGGCTTGGACTTGCGATATCGAGGATTATTGTTGAGAAACACGATGGGAATTTAAAGTATTGCCGTAAGGGTAATGAGAATGTGTTTGAAATTATAATTCCGAAAGCCGAAATATAACAATATAAAGTCGGGTTTCGGAAAAGATGAGATGGATATGATAGTTGGTTTTGCGTTTGTTATGGTGCAGGGCTGACACACATTCCACACCATATTTTTCTTTAAAGCGGTTGGTAAACAACTGTAACAGCCGGTCAGGGTCGTACAGGTCGGGGAAGGATTCCGGCAGGGCTATAATCAGTTCCCTTGCCTCGATACATTTCCCCTCTGTACCGCTTTTTAGAAATTCCTGCTGATTAAATCTGGCAAGCTCCGTCCAGTAGTGGCGGTCTGTGGTTTCATATACCGCATACAGATTCTCCTGCTTGGCGTGACTGGATATATAAGTAATCCTGCCACGGACATTGTGGAGCTTGCTCATCTGAATAAATGAATTTCTTTCGATAGTGCTTCCTCCTCTCGTAAATGTTACTTAGGGAAAGAGGTGGAAGGATTATAAGTGAGTGGATAGCTTAGGCTATCCGGTTACGAACTAAGTGCCGTATCCGGCACTACCAGCCCTGCAAGGGCGCATTCAGAAATTGCAGAGCAATTTCTTCATTACGCGGCTCTCGCTAAGTGCGTCTGCAAGCAGCCGCGTTTAGCTCGATGCAATCGCGAAATACCCAGAGTACAAATCGAAGATTTGTGCGAAGGGTGTATTTCGCTCTCAAACGCCGAGGGCTTGCTAAGATATAATTGCGGTTTTGAGAAGCGTTGTGCTCAGTGGGCTTTTGATATACGTTTTGCCGCTGTTTGTGGGTATTTTAGGAGTGTGGGTAGCAATGCCAATTTCTGAATTGATGGTAGCAATTATTGCGCTGATCTATATTCGGAAACGCACATAAAGAGGTGCTTTGAACTGAACACTCCAGAGGAAGAGGAATACTAATTTAGCCAACACCATAGTCAATGCCGTCGGAGATATCAGCAGTATCTTTAGGTTGAATATCAAGAGGCTATATGCTGTAATACAGTCAAACCACCCTGAACAATTACCTTGTACTCCCCACGGTGGTTTATCACCACCGATAAGATTTTGATAAGCATCCATCGTACAGTTAAGATAATATGGGCAATCAAAATAATCAGAACAGCAGGTGCAACATCTTATAAACAAAATTGTTTAAGATGCAAGTCCCTGCAACGAGTGGGAATAATTTCAAATTGTTTTATAGTATTCCTAATAGCAGGTAGTTTTCACGCTACCTGCTATTCTTTATGGCTCAAGCTGCCATGAAAACAAAGGGAGCTTTTCGCTTCTCAACCGCCGGTTCAACCAACGGTGTAGAACAGATAAGGCGATTTCCACCGATGGTATCTTCTCTGCGGCCGGATTTTTGATACAATACGAGTGCAAAAATCCTTGGAGGTGCAGAATGAAAAACAGAAAGCCGGATCTTCGACCCTATACAAAACAGTTTTACAAGGGAAATGTGGTCAATTTCCTTTTCGCCCTATGCGAAACGCTGCTGGTGTCCATCGGCGCCTTGCTGGTTTCCTGGCTGATGCAGCAGCTGATCGACCTGATCGGCGGCTATGAGACCGGATTTACCCTGCTCCGGCTCACCCTGCTCTCTCTGGTGCTGATCGGCGGAATGGCAGCGGCCTATCTGATTTCCTATGCCTCGAAGCCACGGTTTATTACCCGGGGCATTTCTCAGTATAAAGAAGCTGTCTTTGCCGAACTCACCAAGAAAAACATATCCGCTTTTTCCGGTGAAAAATCTTCGACCTACATCTCCGCTTTGACCAATGATATTCAGACCATTGAGCAGGGATATTTGTGGAATACCTTCACCGTCATCGAGAGTCTGCTCCCCTTTGTGGGGGCGATGGTTCTGATGTTCTACTACAGTCCGCTGCTGACGCTCATCGCCATCGGTCTTTCGCTGTTTCCGCTGATCGCAGCGATTCTGACGGGCAACACGGTGGCAAAGGAGGAGAAAAAGGTATCGGACAGAAACGAGGCATACACTTCTGCCCTGCGGGATTGCCTGAGCGGCTTCTCTGTGATCAAATCCTTCAAGGCAGAGGCGCAGATGATCCGGATTTTCAAAGAAAACGTAAGGGCGCTGGCAAAGGCACAATGCCGGAAACAGAAAAGGAATATTCTCGTCCGGATGTTTGGCTCTGTGGCAGGCATTATGGCACAGCTTGGCGTGTTTCTCTTTGGTGCCTGGCTTGCCATGTCCGGAAAGGGGGTTACGGCGGGTACGACCCTGGTTTTTGTGCAGCTGATGAATTATGTGCTCAGCCCCATCGGGACGATCCCTACCTGCCTGGCAGAGAGAAAAGCGGCAAAGGCCCTGATCGAAAAACTGGCAACTGCCATCCATGCCAATGTGCGAGAAGAAAAGGAAACCCAATACAAGGCACTTACCCACAGCATCACGGTGCGGGATCTCTCTTTCGGATATGAACCCGGGCAGCAGGTTCTGCACAAGATCAGCTGCCAATTTGAACTCGGGAAAAAATACGCCATCGTCGGTGCATCGGGAAGCGGTAAATCAACTCTGCTGAATCTGCTTATGGCAGCCTATCAGAATTATGAGGGGGCAATTCTTTACGATGACACCGAGCTCCGGGAGATCAGCAGCAGTCATCTCTATGAAATTGAGAGTATTATCCAGCAGAATGTGTTCGTATTCAACGCTACCATTCGGGACAATATCACAATGTTCCGTGAATTCCCCGAAGAAGAGATCCGGCAGGCTATTCGCCTATCCGGTCTGTCGGCCCTGATTGCGGAAAAGGGAGCAGATTACCTGTGCGGCGAAAATGGCAGCGGCTTGTCCGGCGGTGAAAAACAGCGCATTTCCATTGCCCGCAGCCTGCTGAAAAAATCCCAGGTGCTGCTGGTGGATGAGGCCACTGCGTCTCTGGATGCGGAAACGGCCTATCAGGTTTCCGGTGCTATCCTCGGCTTAAAGAACGTCACAGGGATCGTGGTGACTCACTCTCTGGAGGAGGGTCTGCTGAAGCAGTATGACGGCATTATCACCCTGAAGAACGGGTCTATCGTGGAGTCGGGAACCTTCCACGAGCTGATTGCCAAGAAGGGATACTTCTATTCCCTGTTTACCGTTTCTCAGTAAGATATCTCTATGCGCGCTATATGCAAAAACCGCAGAAAAAGATTCTTAGGGATCTGTCCGAATATGTGTTGGAGAAGATTAAAAACACGGCTTGAAAGTAGCTGCTTTCAAGCCGTGTTTTTATAGGAAATCAGAATATGGCAGGGGGCGAAGAGGAGAGCGGATAGAGTCAGCAGGATCGAGCGGCTCATTACGCCGCTGAACAGAAACAGCACTGAGGGGATCACGGAGAGGGACAGGGCTCGGAACAAATTGTTTTTCTTCCAAAGAAGCAGCCAAAGGAGGCAGTAGAGCAGCACCAAAAATCCGTCGGCTATAAGATACACCGCAAAGGCCTCCTCTGACCACCAACCGAAGAAAGTCCCGGGGATATTGAAAACCATAAAGCCAAAGCAGCCAAACCTGCCGATCTGCTCCGTCAGTTCCACAAATCGGTTGTGCCACCGATTCGCAAAGCCCTCCTTACAGCGGATGGCAAAGAGAATATTGGGAATCATGACCAGCGTCATAAAAACAAGTCCAAAAATATTAATCCATTCCATAGCAGGACCTCCGTTTCTTACGTTGCGTCTTCCAAAATTGCCACTACCACCTCCGGGCGGTTGAAGAGACGGAAGGGGAAGATGCTGTTGCCCAGGCCACGGCTGACGATGAGATTTGTGCTGTCCTGAGAGAACAATCCGGCGTCATATTCCGGCAAAGCGCCCTGATGAGGCGCATAGAGGCCGCCCACCCAGGGCAGGCGGAACTGTCCGCCGTGGGCATGACCGCTGAAGACCAGCTCCGCACCGGCATCACAATAGTCCCTGAACAGCTCCGGCCGATGGGACAGCAGCAGGGTATAGCCCTCGTCATCGCAGAGACCGTTCAGACACGCTAAAGATTCCTCCTGAGAGGGGAAAAACTCCGGATCGTCAATGCCTGCGATATACAGCTGCTGACCCTCCCGTTCCAAAACCGCTACCTCATTGCGCAGCACCTGCACCCCCAGCTTCCGCAGTTCTTCTTCAAAAGGCTGGTAAATCTCCGGGATCCGCCCCTCGTGATTGCCCAGGGAGTAGTAAACCGGGGCAATTTTGATGGCTTCACGGACAAATTCCAGGGCAATTGCCGCATCGGTGCGCCGGGAGTCCAGCAGATCCCCGGTGAGAAAAATCAGATCCGGCTCCGCTGCGGAGACCGCCTCCAGCAGCCGACGGTTGTCGGTGCCAAACTCTGCGTTGTGCAGGTCGGAGAGCTGCACGATCCGCAAGCCCCGAAAGGCCTCCGGCAGGGCAGGGGAGGAGATGGTATATTCCGTTGTGACAAGGCTATTGTTGCCCCAAATAATGCCGAGAATTCCCACGATCAGGAGCAGCAGGAGCAGGAAAAGTACAATTCGCCGTCGTTTCATAGCCTTCCCTCCTTTGCTTTTGATTTATTATACCGTCCCATCTCCGTTCTGTCAATTCCCGACGGAAGCGTAGAGGACTTCCAGGCAAATGAACACCGACTTTTCTTCAAATTGTCAAATTTGGGACATTTCTGAATTCCAACTGAAATTCTTCGAAATTATATACAAAACCTATGAAAATTTTCAGGTTTCCATTGATAAAAATGCAAAAAATGCTGTTTTTATAGGAAAAACATTGAATATATTTGCATTATATGGTAAAATTTTTCGGAATAGTCGTCACCTTCATTTGATTACATATAACATTTCAAACGACATCGGGATGTTCATTTGTCCGATGGAGCTGGTGACTGTATCGTAAAGCTTCGGCAAGCAGGCCGCCGCAGAAGGCAGCTGCTGCAGCCTGTTTGCCGAAAAAGGAAAGGAAGATGTACTTGAAAACAAGACTTCTCGCAATGCTGCTGGCAGTTCTGATGGTTCTGGGTACTGTGGCAATGGCCTCCGCAGCTGAGGATGCCGCCATGACCATGGACTATGAGACCACCGGCAAGCAGGTCACAGTGACCGTCGCTGTGACCAAGGGCAGCGGTCTGACCAACGGCCAGCTGACCGTCACCTATGACGCAGCAGCCCTGACCCTGACCAATGCCTATGCCTCCGATGTCTGTGCCATTGCCTCTGTCAACGGCAACACCGCCGGCAAGATCGTTCTGGCATGGGTCGGAAGTGACTTGACCGACGAGAGCACCGTGCTGCTCACCGCAGAGTTCACCGCCAAGAACCCCGGCGCAGACACCACCCTGACCACCACCTTCGCCGGTGAGACCACCCAGCTGACCGTGGAAGGCCGCACGAACCCCTTCACCGACATCGACAACCACTGGGCAAAGGAAGAGATCCTGGCCGCATACTACGAAGGTCTGTTCACCGGTGTCACCGAGACCACCTTCGCTCCCGACCTGGAAATCACCCGTGCCATGTTTGTCACGGTGCTGTACCGCATGGAGGGTGAGCCCGCTGTGGACAGCTCCAAGCTGAGCTTCACCGACGTGGGCGAAAAGATGTACTACGCTGCCGCTGTGGTGTGGGCCACCGAGGCCGGTGTGACCAAGGGCACCACCGCCACCACCTTCTCCCCCGAGGACAAGATCACCCGTCAGGAGCTGGTGACCATGCTGTACCGCTACGCCCAGTATAAGGGCGACAATGTGGCTGCAAGCAAGGATCTGAGCCAGTTTGCCGATGCAGATCAGATCGCTCCCTGGGCAGAGCCTGCCATGAGCTGGGCCCTGGCCGAAGGTCTGGTCAACGGCTACGAAGACGGCTCTGTCCGTCCCGCCGCCTCCGCAACCCGTGCACAGACCGCTGCCATCCTGTGCCGCTATGCGGATCTCGTTTGAGCAGGAGGTAAGAAATCATGAAGAAACTGAATCGTGTTCTCGCCCTCGTGCTGACGCTTTGCATGCTGCTGACCCTGGTTCCCACGGCCTTTGCCGCTGAGACCAAGACCGGCATTACTGCAGAGACCAATCTCTCCGCTCCCTCTGTGGAGCTGAAGAATGCGGTTAACAATGCGGAGGTTGAAACTGCCGTCAACGCCGATGTGACCGTAGAAAAGATCGAAAACCCCACAATGGATCTGAAGCTGGACACTGAGTCCGACGTTCAGACCGAGGCTTTGGGCTACGATGCTGAAGATGTCGTCACCGTGATCGTGGTCATGGAAGAGGACTCCCTGCTGGATCAGGGCTACTCCAAGAAGCAGGTCGCCGGCAATGCAGCCGCCATTCAGGCTGCCAGGGAAGCCCTGGAGCAGAAGCAGAGCGCTCTGCTGACTGACATCTCTGCTCTCACCGGCAGCGAAGTGGCCGCAGGCTACAGCTATTGTGTCATCATCAGCGGCTTCAGCGTAGACGTTCCCTACGGCAAGCTCTCTGAGATCCAGGCCATGGAAGGTGTCCGTGCCGCTTTTGTGGCTCCCGTGTTTGCTGTTCCTGAGGATATGACTCCCAACAGCACCGGTGTCAGCACCAATATGTATGCCACCTCCGAGTCCTTCGGCTCTGCCCTGACCTGGCAGAACGCCGGCTACACCGGCGCCGGTATGCGTGTTGCTATTCTGGACACCGGCCTGGATACCGACCATCCCTCCTTTGTGGATGCGCCCGAGCTCACCGAGACCTCTCTGACCGCAGAAGAGATCGCCGGTGTGATCGCCAACACCAATGCCGCTGCCCGTTACAACTATGTATACGGCATGGATCTGACCGCTGAGAAGGTCTACCGCAGCGAAAAGATCCCCTTCGGCTTCAACTACGGCTCCAACAGCCTGGATGTGACCCACGATAACGACCAGGTGGGCGACCACGGCACACACGTTGCCGGTATCGCCGCCGCCAATGCCATTGACACCACCGAGGTTGTAGGTGTAGCTCCCGATGCACAGCTGATCATTATGAAGGTCTTCCAGCCCACCGGCGGCGCTGTGTTCAGCGATATCCTGGCCGCTCTGGAGGATTGCTACTGGCTGAATGTGGATGCCGTCAACATGAGCGTGGGCTCCGCCGCAGGCTTCACCAGCACCGGTGATGCTTACTGGGACGAGATCTTCGCCAAGATCGCCGAGAACGACATGATCGCCGCCGTCTCAGCAGGTAACAGCACCTCCGCTGCCCTGATGAACGGCTACGGCACCAACACCAACCTGACCTCCGATCCCGATAACGGCATCGTCTCCTCTCCCGCCACCTGGGAGGGTGCTACCATGATCGCCAGTATCGAGAATGCCAGCACCATGTCCCTGTACTTCGTGGTAGGTGAGAAGCAGATCGCTTACAACGATATCGCCGCTACCCCCCTCTATGCCCTGGCTGGCTCCCAGCTGGAGTACGTCATGGTTCCCGGCCTGGGTACTGCCGCTGATTTCGCAGAAGTCGATGTGGCAGGCAAGGTGGCTGTGGTCTCCCGTGGCGAGATCGCCTTCACTGAGAAGCAGGCCAATGCCTACGCCTCCGGCGCCATGGCCTGCATTGTCTATGACAATGTGGAAGGCGATATGATCTACATGGAAGACGCAGGTCTTCTGCCCAACGCTTTCATCTCCAAGGCCGACGGCGAAGCCATGGCCGCTGCTGCCACCGATGGCATCGGCACCATGACCGTCATGGGCCCCTATGATTACATGGTCACCCCCAGCGCCATTGCCGGCCAGATGAGTGACTTCTCCTCCTGGGGCGTGAACCCCGACCTGGAGCTGGCTCCCGATGTCACCGCCCCCGGCGGCAACATCTACTCCTCCGTGGACAATGGCCAGTACGGCATTATGTCCGGTACCTCCATGTCCGCTCCTCACATTGCAGGTATGGCAGCCCTGGTGCTGCAGTACCTCCACGAGACCCATCCCGAGCTGACCGATGCCCAGATGCACACCGTGGCTGAGGCACTGATCATGTCCACCGCCACTCCTGCCGTGGATTACAGCAACGAGGTTGTCTACCCCGATGGTATCGAGTACTCTCCCCGTAAGCAGGGCTCCGGCGTTGCCAACGTCTATGACGCTGTGACTTCCGGCAGCTACCTGACTGTGAACGGTTCTACCCCCAAGGTCTCCATGGGCGATAATGACACCAAGAGCGGCAACTTCACCTTCTCCTTCGAGATCAACAACTTCTCGAATGAGACCCAGTCCTATGCCCTCTCCGGCAGCGCCATGACCGACTTTGTGGATACCTCCTACTCCGCTTACGGCTACCTCTTCATGGGTGAGGCCGCTTACGGTCTGCGTGCAGTTCCCACTTTCTACATCCGGGAAGGCAATGTGGATACCGTTTACGATGTCAACGGCGACGAGGTCTGCAATCTGGACGATGTCCAGGCACTGCTGGATATCATTGTTGGTCTGGTGGATGTCCCCGATTGCGTGGGCTTCGACGTGGACTTTGACGACAACGGCGTGGTTGACACTGCCGATGCACAGCTGCTGTACGAGCTGATCACCTCCGGCATGACCGAGAGTGACATGGTGGTGGTAGAGCCCGGTGAGACCGTCTCTGTCAACGTGGAGCTGCAGCTCACCGAGTGGGATATGGCCTACATGGAGACCTTCTATGAGAACGGCATCTATGTGGACGGCTTTGTCCGCCTGTCCTCCCTGAAAAGACGGATCGTAGCCATGTCGTT
>JAZNVK010000298.1:0-3569 GCA_045592805.1 Faecousia sp. | reverse complement strand
AGTCTAAACAGAGGCGAAAAACCAACATTTCCGCCCGCATTCCTCTTCAGTCAGCTTCGCTGACAGCTTCCCCCCGGGGGAAGCATTATAGGTGCAGCACAGCTTTGGGGTACATGCAATAGGCCGATAAACATCTATTTGCTGCCGGTTGGTACATATTCCTGCTAAAAAGGCTGCCTCAGGATTTGAGGCAGCCTTTTATTCGTATGCGATTGACAAATAATATCTTTCCCCTGCGAGAAACAAACCTTTCGCAGGTTCGGGGTAGGCGAGAGCGCCCTCTTTCACCAGACAGACGCTGCGCAGATCTCTCATTATTCCCAATCCGCTTTTCTTCAGGTAGGCTTCCTTTGCCGTCCAGAGCTGCAAAAAACGATCAGAGGAAAACTCCCCCTTGGGATGGACAAAAGCCATCTCCGCGGGATCGCAGACCTTGCGGCAAAGAGCAGGGCGAATGACACGAGGGACTTCAATATCAATACCGACAGGAGAAGTATCCACAGCGCAGACAGCAAAATCTCCGGCATGGCTAAGGTTGAAATGCAGCGCATTACCCTCCAAATAGGGTTTACCCCTATCATCTCGAAGCAGTTTCAAGGCAGAACGGGCAATTCCTGTGACCTCTGAGAGCATCTGCCTTGCCAAATGGTCGGCACAGAGGCTGCGGCGGCGATCCGCCTCATGACGCATTTGCAGCAGACGCTGTTGTTTTTCCTCCGCAGCCTCGGAAAACCAGAGCGCAAAAGAATCTTCTGAGACATCCGGGACGCAAAGAATGCGGTATTCCATCAATTCCGAGGCAGCTTGGCCAGATTGAACAGGGTCAAAAACAGACCGCAGAAAAAGATAAACAGATCCAGCATACCCAGGGAGAGATCAAAACCCGTAGGGATCAGGAAGAGGTTATACAGCAAAATACCGCCGCTAAGCAGCAGTAGACACACGCCCAAAAATAGCTTCAGGATCTGTTTCATAATGTTCCACCTTGCAAATAAAACGTTGCTCCTATTATATTTCCATTTCGCCCCCTTGTCAACCGCAGAAATGGCTGAATGATGAATGGCGAATGGTGAAGGTATCGGTTCCAACCATGGATTTGAAATAGAGTCAAATAGATGTTTATCGAACAGTTGGATGTACCACCAAGAACCGCATTGCCGATAAAGGCAGAGGCTACCGAAGAGCCATGTCATTCCGAGTAGGGCTATGCCCGACGTGGGAATCCGTTCCCTAAATGTTTCGATTATATGGAAATTTGATATAATACAGAGGTTTTTAAGGATGCGGATTGCCACACCAGTCTGCGGACTGGTTCGCAATGACATTGCGTATTTGATACCTGATTCATAGCCTGAAAGTCTTTCTGGCACGGGAGGCTTTGAGTGCAGCAAACTGTTCGACATATTTCTGTTTGAAGTTGGATATATGTGGCGCCGTTCAGACCCGGTTGCAGCTTTTTATTTCTGATCCATGGGCGAAGCCCATACCTTCGTCATTCACCATTCACCATTCGCCATTCGCCATATAAAAAACCGCCCTCGGTTTGAGGACGGTTCTTTTCTACGTTTAGTCAACGATATCAACAGTGACACGTTTGCCGTCACGCTGGGCGACGGTTTTGATAACGGTGCGGATTTCCTTGGCAATACGACCCTGTCTGCCGATGACCTTGCCCATGTCTTCAGGGGCGACACGCAGCTCCAGGATGGTATTGTCTGCTTCCTCTCTCTCTGTGACCGTGACCGATTCGGGATGATCCACCAGCTGTTTTGCCACGTAGAGCAAGAGTTCCTTCATCGTTAAACTCCCTTCAATTAAAGGACGTTAGCCTTCTTCAGGAGAGCCTTGACGGTGTCGGTAGGCTGAGCGCCATTCTTGATCCACTGCTGTGCCTTCTCAGCGTCTACGGTGATGGTAGCGGGGCTGGTCAGGGGGTTGTAGGTGCCGATTTCTTCGATGCAGCGGCCGTCACGGGGGCTGCGGGAGTCAGCGACAACGATGCGGTAGTAAGGAGCCTTCTTGGCGCCCATTCTTCTCAGTCTGATCTTAACCATTGAAATTTTCCTCCAAAAAATTTGTTTTATAAATTAATAATATATCTTCAGGTGCGAGACCCAATGATCACTTACATACCCGGGAAACCGGGGAAACCGCCGCCCATCTTGCCGAAGAGCTTGCGTTTTTTGCCCTTGCTGTTCATCTGCTTCATCAGCTGCTGCATCTGGTCGAACTGCTTCAGCAGGCGGTTGATATCCTCTACCTTCTGGCCGCAGCCCAGGGCAATGCGGCGCTTGCGGGAGGAGTTGAGGCAGGTGGGATTCTCTCTCTCGTAGGGGGTCATGGACAGGATGATGGCTTCAATGCGGCCCAGAGCCTTCTCGTCCACCTGGACATTCTTCATAGCGCCCATACCGGGGAGCATGCCCAGAATATCCTGCATGGAGCCCATGGACTTGATCTGTACCAGCTGGTCATAGAAGTCAGCCAGGGTGAACTTGTTCTGGCGGAGCCGCTGCTCCAATTCGGCGGCCTTCTTCTGATCCAGCGCCTGCTCGGCCTTCTCGATGAGGGTCAGCACGTCACCCATGCCCAGGATACGGGAAGCCATACGCTGGGGATGGAAGGGCTCGATGAGATCCAGCTTTTCGCCGGTGCCAATGAACTTAATGGGCTTGCCGGTGACGGCCTTGACAGACAGGGCAGCGCCGCCTCTGGCATCGCCGTCCAGCTTGGTCAGCATCACGCCGTCGATATCCAGCCACTCGTTAAAGCTCTGGGCGGCGTTGACGGCATCCTGGCCGGTCATGGCGTCCACCACTAAGAGGATCTCGCTGGGCTCTACTTCCTTCTTAATGGACTTCAGCTCGTTCATCAGATCCTCGTCCACGTGGAGACGGCCTGCGGTATCCAGGAAGACCATGTCATTGCCGTGCTGCTGGGCATGGCGAATAGCGGCCTTGGCGATCTTTACGGGATTCTCCTGTCCCATCTGGAACACGGGGATATCCAGCTGACCGCCCACCACCTCCAGCTGCTTAATGGCAGCGGGGCGGTAAATGTCACAGGCGACCAGCAGAGGCCGCTTGCCCTGCTTCTTAAAGAGGCCGGCCAGCTTTGCGCCGTTGGTGGTCTTACCTGCGCCCTGGAGACCTACCAGCATCACCACGGTAGGAGACTTGGGAGAGATGGTAATGCGCTGATTTTCGCTGCCCATCAGGGCAATCAGCTCTTCGTTGACGATCTTAACGATCATTTGGGCAGGCGTGAGGCTCTCCATCACATCCTGACCGACACAACGCTCGGACACGGATTTGACAAAGTCCTTGACGACCTTGTAGCTGACGTCCGCTTCCAAGAGGGCAAGGCGAATTTCGCGCATAGCCTCCTTGATGTCGGACTCTGACAGACGACCCTTGCCGCGCAGCTTCTTAAACAGACCTGCCAGCTTTGCGCCGTTGGTGGTCTTACCTGCGCCTTGCAGACCGACAAGCATGACAACCGTTGGGGACTTGGGCGAAATAGTGATGCGCTGATTCTCACTGCCCATCAGGGAAATCAGCTCTTCATTG
>JAZNVK010000297.1:0-2741 GCA_045592805.1 Faecousia sp. | reverse complement strand
CTGCGTTGCACCAAAGGCTTCTCCTTGAGGAGAAGCTGTCGCCGTAGGCGACTGATGAGGTGTGCAGTAGGCAAAAATGTATAAATATCAAGGGTTTCGGCGAATCCGTGCTATCGCACACCACCTCATCCGTCAGCCCTTTGGGCTGACACCTTCCCCTCAAGGGGAAGGCTTTGGGGTACATGCAATCCTAAGGTAAATTGGCCTTTACCTTCGTAGGGACACCCGTCCTCGGGTGTCCGGGGAAGTGACGGTTTTGCTGTGCGGTACCGTTAGGCTTGGTAGGGCGTGCCTATGTGCACGCCCACGGGCAGCCGGGGACGGCTGCCCCTACGCCATCTGTCGAGGGTGCGGCGTTTCCATCGGCGCTGCAGATTGGATCGGCGCTGCCGCAGGAGGCGGAACGCCTCCCCTACGGGGTCTATGGGTATTGCTGAAGATAACCGGCAGTGTCACGGGCGCACACACGGGTGCGCCCCTACGGCTTCTATTCGCTAAATTTCCGTTTTATCTCAAAGCTCTGTCCAGGGTTTGGGGAATGCTTGGGGGTTGGGGTCGGTTTTTAGGCGCTTTTCCAGCCAGATGACGTCGTACCAGTTGCCCAGCTTGTAGCCCACTTCCTTGAAGAGGGCGCATTGTTGGTAGCCCAGGGCCTCGTGGAAGCGGACAGAGGGCATATTTGCAGAGGTGACCACGGCGAAGACCTTCTGCACACCCTGGGAGGTCAAGATACGCTCCACTTCGGCATAAAGCTGCCGTCCGATGCCCTTGCGGCGGAGGGCGGGGGCAAGATAGCAGGAGATCTCGGCATTCCAGCTGTAGGCGGCACGCTCAAAGGCTCGGCCGGCATAGCAATAGCCCAGAACTTCTCCCCCTTCCTCCCAGACCAGCCAGGGGTAGACGGCCATATGCTCCTGCAGGCGGCGGGTAAATTCTGCCTCGGTGGGCAGGACATATTCAAAGCTGACGGCGGTTTGGGTCACGAATGTTTCATAGATGGCAAGCATGGCGGGGACATCCGCCACGGTGGCTGCACGAATAGACATAATCATCACTCTCCGGAGGTTCATTTTATCACAATTTTGCAAAAAATACAGCTTTTCTTCAGAAAAAAGCCTTGAAAATTCAAAGAATTCTGCTATACTGTGGGCGAAAGGAAGAGATTTGATGAAAAAACTCCGAAAATATTTCCTCTTCGGCCCCCGGGTTCTGAAAACCGCCCTGTCGGTTACCATTGCCGTGCTTCTCTCCCGGCTGATCACTGACAATGCCGATGCTGTATTTTTCGCCGCCTTCGGTGCCATGCTGGGCATTGAGCGCTCCATCTCCGCTGCCCTGCGGCAGGGTCTGACCCAGGTGGTCAGCGTGGTCTGCGGCACGGTGCTGGGCTATGGGGCGGCGCTGCTGTTCCCCAACTCCACCCCGGCAATTCTGGTGGGTGTGGGAATCCTGGTGGTGATCGTCCTTTGTAACCGGCTGAAGATCAACTATGCCATCATCCTGTCCAGTCTGGTGTTCTTATCTGCCACTCTGACCCCCTCGGACGATCTGCTGGGGGATTCCATTCTCCGTGTGGTCTTTACGGCAGGCGGTATTCTGATCGCCCTGCTGATCAATATTGTGATCCGTCCCTACAGCAACAAACGGCGCATCGTGCAGCTGCTGCGGGAGCTGCAGGGCAAGCTGCTGAAGCAGGCAGAGCAGATCGTGGTGATGGAGCGTTTCCCCGATCTGTCGGGAGATCTGGTACTGGTCAGAAGTCTGGATCAGGAGCTGATCCTCTACCACGAGCAGCGTTTCTTCCGCAAGAAAAATGACGAGGCACTTCTGAACGGCTGCAATCAGCTGGTGCAGCGGATGATGCAGGAGCTGGAGGCCATCTGTGGCATGGACTGTCTGGGCGATATCGCCCTGGAAAATCGGGCAATTCTGGAGCAACTGGGTCTGAAAATTCCTGCTGAGCGTCTGCTGCCCAGAAAATGTACCCGTCGGGACACCATTGTGATGAACTACCATCTGGAAAAATTCCTGGCAGGTTACCGCTACTTAAACGAGCTGCTGGACGAATAAAGCCCATCCCCTCCGACATAGGCTGTGTCGGAGGGGATTTTTTTGGATTTGACGACTTTAGCGCTGCGACGGGCAGGCGTTCCCGATCTGGGCGCTTTTCAACAGCGGGTGGGGCTCAATCCCACGGGACGGGAGGATGCCCTGACCATGCAGCAGCTGCTGCCCTATTTGCTGGGCTATGAACGCTATCTGGTCAAGCCGGGGGATAGCTATTTTTCCATCGCCCGACAGTTCGACACCACGGTGCAGGCCATTCTCACCGCCAACCCGGGACAGCGCCCGGAGCGGCTGCAGGTGGGGCAGTATCTGACCGTTCCCTATTCATTTTCAGTAGTGCCAACGGATGTACCCTTTAGCTCTCAGCTGCTGCGGCTCTGCGTTCGTGGGCTGATGGCACGGTATCCCTTTCTGTCCCGGCGGGATATTGCGCAGACGGCCTATAACCGGCCGGTGATCCTGCTGAAGCTGGGGCAGGGGCAGCGTTCTGTTTTTTATAATGCCAGCCACCATGCCAACGAATGGATCACCACACCCATTCTGATGAAGTTTGTGGAGGATTATGCCAAGGCGGTGGCAGAGGGTGGCAGGATCTTCGGACGGGACGCACGACAGCTGTTCCGACGGACACAGCTCTATGTGGCACCCATGGTCAATCCCGACGGGGTGGATCT
>JAZNVK010000296.1:0-3417 GCA_045592805.1 Faecousia sp. | reverse complement strand
TTCAACAGAGCATCTGATCGAAAAACTGCTTCCTTCTTTGGGGTTTACTCCCACCTTTGTTAATCTTCCGGAGGTTTGCGATGGCTAAAAAATTGCTGATCCTCTCTGATTGCGGGACTCGGGTGCCGGAATTCGATCCCGCATTGGAAGTGACCGCACTTCCTGTGGATGCCGGTTCTGCGCAGCGCCTTGCCGCAATCCGGGATGCCGAGATCATCATCGGCGAGCCGAACCTTGAAGAGCTTCAATACGCACCGAACTTGAAATGGCTGCAAATGACATGGGCAGGTGCGGATCGTTATTTACACGGCGGATTTCCCAAAAATGTGATTCTGACCAACGCCTCCGGCGCCTTTGGCGCTACCATAGCCGACCATACGCTGGCCATGGTTTTCTCCCTTGCCCGCCGTTTTCCTGCCTATATCAGAGCAGGGAAGTGGCAGGACCAGGGAAGTGAAAAGCAGCTTCGGGATACAACCGCCTTGATCTACGGCTGTGGTGACATCGGCAGTCACATTGCCAAGGCACTGAAAGCACTGCAAATTCGTACCATCGGCGTATGCCGTGAACCCAAGAGACCCCGTGAAGGTTTTGATGTACTTACAACGCTGGATTGTGCTGAGCTGTTCTTCCCGGAAGCAGATCTGGTTCTATGCGCTTTACCACAAAGCGACGCCACGGCAGGATATTTCAATTACGACCGTCTTTCCGCACTGAAGGATGATGCGATCCTCGTAAATGTGGGAAGGGGCTCTCTGATCCAAACAGAGGCGCTGGTACAATTGCTACAAAAGGGAAAATTCTTTGGTGTTGGCCTGGACGTCCTGGAGCAGGAGCCTCTGCCCGAAGAGCATCCTCTTTGGACAATGTCTAATGTGATCATAACACCTCATGTTGCCGGGACAGGCTTTGGGCATTTGCCCGATACGGAAGAGCGCATCTGGGCAATCTGCAAGGAGAATCTACGGCGGTATCTGAAGGGTGAGGCTCTAAGAAATCAGGTGATTGTGCCATGATCATGGGACGTTTCGCCCCCAGTCCATCCGGAAGGATGCATTTGGGAAATCTTTTCACCGCACTGCTGGCATGGCTTTCTGTCAGATCACAGAAGGGAAAAATGATTCTCCGCATTGAGGACCTGGATCCCCAGCGGAGCAAAGCCGAGTTCATAAGTGCTCTGCGGGATGATCTTAAGTGGTTAGGGCTGGATTGGGATGAGGAGATGCCCTTGCAGAGCGAACGCAGTGCGATCTATGAGTCCTATTTCAAAAGTCTCCCTGTCTACCCCTGTTATTGCAGTAGAAATGAGCTTCATACAGCCTCAGCTCCGCACGCCTCTGATGGCACGTTTATCTATGCAGGCACCTGCAGAAAGCTCTCAGAAGAAGAACGCAGCCAAAAAACTAGATCCCCCTCCTGGAGAGTCTGCGTGCCGGATCGAGATATTTCTTTTACAGACGGTGTCTTCGGATCACAAAAAGAGAATTTGCAACTGGAATGCGGAGATTTCATTCTGCGCCGCGCAGACGGTGTGTACGCCTATCAGCTGGCCGTGGTCTGTGATGATGCGCTGGGGAAAATTACCGAAGTTGTCCGCGGCATGGATCTTCTGGGTTCTACCGCTCGGCAAATCTGGCTTTATGAGATGCTTGGTTTTCCTGTGCCGAAGTTTTACCACATCCCCCTGCTCCTTGCGCCGGACGGAAAGCGCCTTTCCAAGCGTGAAAAAAGCCTGGATATGGAGCATCTTCGCAGCCGTCACCGTCCTGAGGAGATCATAGGGATGCTGGCATATACTGCAGGCCTGATTCCGAAGGCGAAGGCTGTTCTTCCTTCCGAACTGGTCAGCAGCTTCTCCTGGGACAAGATTTTGCCGGAGAATCGTGTGATCGATCTCGATTTTTAGGATTTCCTGTTGAATTCTTTATTTTTTATGATATAATCTTATCGTTAATCTTTTATTTATTGAAAGGGATGTACACAATGTTTAAGATCGTTCGCAAGAAGGAACTGAATGCTGCCGTCACCCTGCTGGAGATCGAAGCTCCCTTCGTCGCCAAAAAGGCAAAGGCCGGTCAGTTTATCATTTTCCGTATTGATGAGAAGGGTGAGCGTGTTCCCCTGACCATCGCCGGCTACGACCGTGAGAAGGGAACCGTTACCATCATTTTCCAGAAGGTCGGTCTGTCCACCAAGATGCTGGGCGAGATGAACGAGGGCGACTATATCCTCGACTTTGTCGGTCCTCTGGGCAAGCCCACGGAAACGGAAGGCATCAAGCGTGTCTGTGTCGTCGGCGGCGGTGTGGGCTGCGCCATTGCGCTGCCCTCTGCGCAGGCTTTCAAAGAAGCCGGCTGCGAGGTTGATGTGATCGTCGGCTTCCGTAACAAGGACATCGTCATTCTGGAGGACGAGTTCAAGGCTTGCTCCGATAATCTCTACCTCATGACAGACGACGGCTCTTATGGCGAGCACGGCTTCGTTACCGTCAAGCTCCAGGAACTGCTGGAAAAGGGCAATCAGTATGACGAGGTTCTCGCCATCGGCCCCATTCCCATGATGAAGTTCGTCTGCAAAACCACCGAGCCCTTCGGCGTAAAGACCATCGTGTCTCTGAACCCCATCATGGTGGACGGAACCGGTATGTGCGGCGGCTGCCGTGTTACCGTTGGCGGCGAAGTGAAGTTTGCCTGTGTGGACGGCCCCGCCTTTGTCGGTCACAAGGTGGATTTTGCGGAGCTCATGAACCGCAATGGTGTTTACCGTGATCAGGAAGGCGAAGACGAAAAGAACCATATGTGCCGCATCGAGAAGCTCGGTAAGGCACTGATTCAGTAAGGGGAGGTACAAAACTATGGCTAATATGACTATGACCAAGACTCCCATGCCCGAGCAGGATCCCAATGTAAGAAATAAGAACTTCAAGGAAGTCGCTCTGGGCTATACCCCCGAGATGGCTGTAGAAGAGGCAAAGCGCTGCCTGCAGTGCAAGAAGCCCCTCTGCGTGACCGGCTGCCCCGTCAATATTCGTATTCCCGAGTTCATCGGCAAGGTCGCTGAAGGCGATTTCGCTGCCGCATATGAGATCATTACCTCCACCAACAGCCTGCCCGCTCTCTCCGGCCGTGTTTGCCCCCAGGAGAGCCAGTGCGAGTGCAAGTGTATCCGTGGCATCAAGGGTGAGCCCGTTGCCATCGGCCGTCTGGAGCGCTTTGTAGCTGACTGGTACCGCGAGAATGTCAATAAGATGCCCGAAAAGCCCGAGTCCAACGGCATTCAGATCGCTGTAGTCGGCTCCGGCCCTGCCGGTCTGACCTGTTCCTCCGACCTTGCCAAGAAGGGCTATCAGGTGACCCTGTTTGAAGCTCTGCATACCGCAGGCGGTGTGCTGGTCTACGGCATTCCCGAGTTCCGTCT
>JAZNVK010000295.1:0-23440 GCA_045592805.1 Faecousia sp. | reverse complement strand
AGGATTTCTCTTATATAAAACTCTTTACATTAAAAAATCAGTTTGGTATAATAATTATAGATAAACTATAATAGTAACTATTCCTGTTTTGATGCATATTATGAATGAGCTATATCCTTGGATTTTTCGCAGAAAATCCTTTCATTTGTTCAGAAATATCGAGAATTTTATGATTTCTGATGTAGAAATACGTGAAATTATTGAGTTCTATCATTTACTGGACGCGCTTGTTGCCGGTATTCATACCGAAATTCTTATACTCCCCTCTTCGCAAGTGGATTGCCGCCGGGGGCAGGAATACTGTATTCTTTTCTATAGCGAGAAGAAGGACAATTATCTTGCCAATATCGGCTGGCTGGGACAGCAGTTGGATCTGTTTTTGGTATCAAAAGGCATCGGAACACTTTGGTTTGGTATCGGAAAGCCGGATATTCCTAACTATATCGGCTTAGATTATGTCATTATGATGGCCATTCGCAAGGTCAACGATCCCTCGAAATTCCGGAAAGATATGTTCAAAAGTAAGCGGAAAGCGCTTGAAGAAATCTGGTACGGAGAGTACCTTCCCGGTGTCAGTGAGATCGTGCGTTTTGCCCCCAGCGCTTGCAATACGCAGCCCTGGCTCGTGAGAAGGAACGGTAAGCAACTTCGTGTGTATCGATATCGGCAGAACGGCAAGTGTGGAATTATGCCCAAAGACCGGGTTACATATTATAATCGGATCGATATGGGAATTTTTCTGCTGTTCCTTGAGCTTTGCCTTCGACATGAGGCACTTCCCTACCGCCGTGAATTATTCACAGATCCCGGCGACGACCGTGAAGAAACTTTAAATGCAATCTATACGTTGGAATAAGAAGGTGGAACCAATGCAAACCTATCATGATTGTCCGCATATACTTCGGGAATTTCTATCTTATCACGAGACCATCAAGGGGCAATCCCAGAAGACCATCGCGGAGTATTATCTGGATATTCGGATGTTTCTCCGCTTTATTAAACTCATTCGTGATGAGCTTCCTTATCATACGCCCTTAGAGGAAATTGATATTAAACGGATCGATCTGAAATTTATCGAGGCCATCACCATTACGGATATCTTTGATTTCCTCTCTTACTTGGCGAATGACCGTGAAAACGAGACCGGTCACGGCATCGGAGCGGCGGCAAGAGCACGCAAATTATCCGCCATTAAATCCTTCTATAAATATCTGACCGTTCGTACCAAACAGTTGACAGAGAATCCGGTTAAGGATGTTGAATTCCCGAAAATCCGCAAATCCCTGCCCAAATATCTGACCTTGGAGGAGTCCAAGCGCTTACTGGCTGCAGTAAAAGGCCCCAATGAGAAGCGGGATTATGCCATTCTGATGCTGTTTTTGAACTGCGGCATCCGTCGCTCGGAGCTGGTTGCTCTGAACATTTCCGATGTCTACGAAGACCGTGTTCGTGTGACCGGCAAGGGCAATAAGGAGCGAATCGTTTACTACGGTTCTGCCTGCAAGGCTGCCATCGATGCCTATCTGCCGATCCGCAAGAAAATGGTGCTCACCGATGACAAGGCATTATTCGCCTCTCAGAAGCTCAATCGGATCAGCGTAACCGCCGTGCATCGGCTGGTGGAGAAGCATATGCTGGCCGCAGGATTGGACGCCAGCCAGTATTCCGCCCACAAGCTGCGCCATACCGCCGCAACACTGATGGTCGGCCACGGCGTGGATATCAAAACCGTGCAGGAGGTTCTGGGTCACGAGCATCTGAATACCACCGAAATCTATACCCATATTGAAAACACAGAGTTGAAAATTGCGGCAGAGGCCAATCCCCTCTCCCACCTGGAACGGAGGGAACATGATGAATCTGATTTTTGATCTTGACGGAACACTGCTCAATACCCTATATGACCTGAAAAACGCTGTCAATTATTCTCTTGAAAAGTTTGGGTTTCAACGTAGAACATTGGAGGAAGTGCGAAAAGCAGTTGGAAATGGTTTGAAAATGCTGGTGAAGAGATCTCTCCCCAATGACGCTTCCGAGGAAACTGTGGAAACGGTACTTACGGAGATGAAAGGCTATTATGCGCTGCACTGCCACGATGAGACCGTGCCTTATGAAGGAATATTAGACCTGCTCCGCACCCTGAAGGCTGAAGGTCATTCTCTGGCCATTGTGTCCAACAAGGCGGATGCCATGGTACAAACCCTCAATCGGGTATTTTTCGATGATATATTCGATTTTGCTCTTGGTGAAAGCCAAAACTATGCCAGAAAACCGGCACCGGATATGGTCTTTGCCGCCATGGATGCTCTCGGAAATAATGCGATTTATATCGGAGACAGTGAGGTGGATCTGTTAACGGCAAAAAATGCCGGCCTTCCCTGCCTTGCGGTATCCTGGGGCTTCCGCAGTGAAGCGGATCTGCGTTCCGCCGGAGCGGAAAACATTTATTCAACCGTGGAATCGCTGCTTGCTGCGATCCGTGCCAAGTGATCAAAAGCCGTACCCTGTATCGGGTACGGCTTTTGTTATAGTTTCAAGATCTTTTTATAATAAGGCCAAAGTCCCTGCTTTTCGGGGTAATGGGGCGCTAATTGGCACAGATCGGTACCGGGATACTCGTTGCCCTCAATGATCACAGGGCCGTCAGGAGTAATGGCGACATCCCAGCCTACGTGACGCATTTTGGGAAGAACCAGAGCTGCTTTCTTTGCCAATGCAATGGCTTCATCCAGCATAGGGATCTCGTAGCCCACGAATTCCACGCCGGTATCGGGGTGCTTTTCGTAGATATGGAAGAAATCGTCCGTGGCAACAGAGCGGATCTTTCCGGTATTCTCGTCCACACGGCACAGAATACCGCCCTGACCCGTATTGTCGCAATGTCCGCCACCGGTACCCAGCTTGACCATCACATAGGCGATATGCACGGTATCCTCTACAAGATCCGTGACGATGCGCAGGGAGTTGACGGAGCTGGGATTCAGCTTGGCCATCTGAGGATGCTGACGGATGCAGTGCTCCAGGATGGAGAGCTTCTTCTGGCGAATATAGTTCAGCATCTCCCCGGCATCGGCATAATCCGCCACCTTCAACTTTTCAATACCACGGCCGCAATCACCGTGGTTGGGCTTGGCAAAGATGCTCTCCTGGCCCTGAATGAATTCCTCGAACTGTTCCAGGCTGCAATTTTCGCCGTCCAGATATTTTCTGCCGATGAATTCAGAGAAACGTGCGTTAAAGCGCAGTTTGTCGTCAAACTCATTTCCGATGGAGTAATCGTTCATCAGCTCAAAGACCTTTTTATTTCGCACACGGGTCAGATAGGTATTGCGCTGCTTGCCGTTCATGGCATAGAAACCGAACATGGCATAGTCGTAGTATCCGGCGCCGTAGCGCAGAGAGCACCAGAGAATATCACAGAAGCTGCGCAGCTTGGAATGGCCGCTTTTTTCCTTGACGACTCCCAGAATGTAGTTGAGTTTATCAAAGCGCACGCCCTTGATCACACGGGCGAGGTATTTAATACTTGGCATAGTTTATCTCCTGTCAGAATGAGACCGCAATGGCCTCGCGGATATTTTTGGCACGCAGCAGTTCCAGCCCCTTGGGCGCAACAATGTCCCTGGTGCCGCTTCTGGGGATGATGCACTGGGTAAAGCCCAGGCGCTGCATCTCAGCCAGGCGCTGCTCCATACGGTCTACAGCACGGATCTCCCCTGTCAGACCCACCTCGCCAATGGCAGCCAGTGTATCGGGCAGAGGCTTGTCCTGGGCGGAGGAGGCCACGGCAATGGCAACTGCCAGATCCGCCGCAGGCTCGTCCAGACGCAGACCGCCAATGACATTGACATACACGTCGTTATTGGACAGGCGCAGGCCGCCCCGTTTCTCCAGCACGGCAAAGAGCATACCGGCTCGGTTATAATCGAAACCGTTGCAGGAGCGTCGGGGCATGGACATCGGGCTATAGGACACCAACGCCTGTACTTCAGCAAGCACCGGACGGCTTCCCTCCATAACACAGGCGACGCAGGTGCCGGGAGTCCCTGTGGGTCTGCCGGAGAGCAGGAGCTCTGAGGGGTTGGGAACTTCCGTCAGACCCTTCTCCCGCATTTCAAAGACACCGATCTCGTTGGTAGAGCCAAAGCGGTTTTTCGCAGCACGGAGCAGGCGGTAAGCAGTGTGAGCCTCGCCCTCAAAGTAAAGCACGCAGTCCACCATATGCTCCAGAACCTTGGGACCGGCAATGGCACCTTCTTTGTTAATATGTCCCACAACAAACACCGTAATTCCGCTGGATTTGCTGTACTGCAGCAGCTTCAGCGTGCAATCCCGCACCTGGCTCACAGAACCTGCAGAGGCAGGCTTATCCTCGGTGTACAGGGTCTGAATGGAGTCAACGATCAGAACCTCCGGCTTCAGCTGATCTGCGGAGGCCAAAATATCATCCAGATTGGTTTCGCACAGGAGGAACAGAGACTCCTGCTTCACTCCCAGGCGCTGCGCCCTGAGCTTCAGCTGGCTCTCGCTCTCCTCGCCGGAGACATATAGAACCTTCTGCTCCAAAGCGATCTGTGCGCAGATCTGCAGCAGCAAGGTAGACTTGCCAATACCGGGCGCACCACTGACCAGCACCAGAGAGCCACGGACAGCACCGCCACCCAATACTCTGTCCAGCTCACCCAAGCCTGTGGTAAAGCGCAGAGCTTCATCGGTACTGATTTCAGACAGGCGCTTGGCTTTGGGCGCATTGCGCAGCGCAGAGGCTGTGCTGCTCTTGCCGGATGAAGCAGCGGGAGGCGTATATTCCTCCAGTGTATTCCATTGTCCGCAGGCGGGGCAGCGACCTGCCCATTTGGGAAACTCATTTCCGCAGTTGCTGCAGAGAAATACGGTTTTAGACTTCATTACGGTCCTCCAGATAGTCCACTAAGCAGCAGCCAATGGCTACCGCCAGTTTCTTTTGATATTGTTCATCTCTCAGTAATAATTCCTCGGCGGGATTGGAGAGAAAGCCGCACTCCACCAAAACGGCTTCGCAGGTGATGTGTTCGAAGAGATACACATCCCGAATTGCTTTGCATTGCCGATGGTTATTAGGGTCAACATAGGAGGCGATCGCAGCCTGCATGGTTTCGGCAAGGTTCTCGCTGCCCTTGGCATAAAAGACCTGTGCGCCTCGATATTTTGCCTCAGAGAAGTGGTTTTGATGGATGCTGACCAGGAGTGCACCCGGCGTTTCTTCCACCAGGCGGACACGCTGACGGATGTCCGAAACCTTCTTCTGGGCGATGGTCTCCCCTTCCGTATAGACGGAGATATCTTCTGTGCGGATCATTCTGGTCTGCACGCCCAGAAAGCCCAACAGGTCACGGAGTCGAAGCGCAATTTGCAAGTTCAGTTCGCTCTCCTTTTGACCGGTGACAGAGACCGCACCGCCGTCCTCCCCGCCGTGACCGGCATCAATGACGATGATGCTTTGTTCGCTTCTGTGAAAGGTCGGGATGGATGTCTCTGTGCTGATTTGAGACAGCAGCACCGCCGACAGCACGGCACCGATCACAACCAAAAGGTAAATCCCAAAGGTTTTTTTGAAATACTCCATAAAAACACCCCCGTTAAACTCTCTTTCACTGTATGTCCCGGGGCTATGGAATACTATAAAATATTGTATCATTTTTTTCCCGTCTGTCAATAGCTTCTCTTCGTGGGCGATTTTTCCACCAAAAACCAGCTATGGGAGCGGACATCAAAGCGCAGGTAATAGGGATATTCCTGCTCCCCCAGCCTGGCCATGCACAGATACTCCACGCACTCGATCCCGATATACCGCACCGGCTTGCAGGAGACCACCTGGGTCACAGCGGCGGTTTGTGCCGGCAGGTCATTACGGATGACCCGAAAACGCAATGGCGTCATGCTGCCATCGGAGGCGCAGACGCAGATCATATCAATGGGCTGCTCCATAAGGCGCCTCCTTTTTCGAACGTTTGTTTTATTATATCAAACATATGTTCGAATTTCAAGAAGGAAATTCAGGAAAGCCATTGCAATTTTTAGTAAAGTCTGTTATGATAAACAAAACATTCGGGAGGTGCGAAAATGATAAAATATCGCTGTATTGTGTTGGATCATGATGATACCGTGGTTCGCAGCTCCGAGACCGTCAACCATCCTGCCATGCTGGATGCACTGAAGATCATGCGCCCCGGCATGACCATCTCCTATCGGGATTTTATGGTTAAATGCTACGAATGGCTGGATTTCCCCAATATGTGCAAGCATGAATTTGGCTTTACAGAGGAGGAATCTGCCGAGGAATATGAGATGTGGAAGGTCTACGTCCGCACTCACATTCCCCCTCCCTATGAGGGCATGAAGGAACTGCTGGAGCGTTATCGGGCAGAAGGCGGCCTGATCTGTGTCTCCTCCCACTCCAGCGAGGAAAATATCGCCCGGGACTATCAGCTGCATTTCGGCTTCCTGCCCGATGGGATCTACGGCTGGGAACTGAAGGAGAACCGCAAGCCCCACCCCTACACCCTGGAGCATATTATGAAGACCTACGGTCTGAAACCGGAGGAGATTCTTATGGTGGACGACATGCGTACGGGCTTTGAAATGGCAGCGGCCTGTAACGTCCCCTTTGCCTGTGCCGGCTGGTCCCACGCAGATGAGGCCATCAGTATTCCCATGCGCAAAAACTGCGAGCACTATATGGGAAGTGTTCAGGAGCTGGAAAACTTCCTTTTCGACGAAAAAACGACTTGACAGCAATGATATAATAAGCATAAAAGGCGGTGAGAACCATGGATGCCAAGGGCGTAAAGATCGTAGCGAAAAACAACAAAGCCTTTCATGAATATTTCGTAGAGGAGAGGTTTGAGGCCGGAATCGAGCTCTTTGGCACCGAGGTCAAATCCATCCGCCTGGGTACCTTGAATCTGAAGGATGCCTGGTGCGCTGTGAAAGACGGCGAACTCTGGGTGCGTCAGATGCATATCAGCCCCTACGAGAAGGGCAATATCTTCAACAAAGACCCCATGCGCCCCCGCAGACTTTTGATGCACAAGCGTGAGATCATGCGCCTGTTTTCCAAGGTGAAGCTGGAGGGCTATGCCATCATTCCCCTATCCGTCTACCTGAAAAACTCCCGTGTCAAGCTGGAGATCGCCCTGTGCAAGGGCAAAAAGCTCTACGATAAACGGCAGGATGCCGCAAATAAAGATGCACGACGTCAGATCGACCGTGCCATGAAGGAGAGAAATCACTAATGGAAAAACCCATCGTAACCCTTGAAATGGAAAATGGCGGCATCATCACCGCTGAGCTCTACCCCGAGACCGCTCCCCAGTCCGTGTACAATTTCATCGCGCTGGCAAACTCCGGCTACTACGACGGCCTGATCTTCCACCGTGTGATCCCCGGCTTTATGATCCAGGGTGGCTGCCCTCAGGGCACCGGCATGGGCGGCCCCGGCTATTGCATCAAGGGCGAGTTCCTGTTCAACGGCGTGGATAACAAGCTGAAGCACAAGAGAGGCGTTCTGTCCATGGCAAGAGCATCCTCCCCCAACTCCGCCGGCTCTCAGTTCTTCATCATGCACCAGGATGCCCCCCATCTGGATAAGCAGTATGCCGGTTTCGGCAAGGTACTGACGGGCATCGAAGTGGTTGACGCCATCTGCAAGGTCAAGACTGACCGCAGCGACCGTCCCCTGGAGGAGCAGGTTATTAAGTCCATCCGTGTGGACACCAAGGGTGAGACCTATCCCGAGCCCAAGAAGCTGCCCGATCCCTTTGGCCGTTTCTAAGTAATTCATAATCCCCTCCGGGTAGAGAATTTCCCTGCCCGGAGCCCATATGGGGGCGTACCGGTTTCGACGGGGGTAGTGAGGCCGGAATAGCGAGCCGTGGCACCTGACCACGATAAAACGGGTAACTTTTTAAAAATTAACTGACAACAATCAGTACGCTTTCGCTGCTTAATTAGCGGCCATCCGCCCCGGAAGGTCCACGAGCCGGGCTCGGGTGTGATTTGAGTGGAGCACGTGCGTGCGGTAAGCTTTGCCCGTACCATGCATCATGAAGCTACTGAGGTCCGGAGGGTGTTCGTTCCCGCCGGGCCGAGGGAATGTAAATAACGAACTGCGCTCGGAGAAGTTCTTGTCAAGCTATTTTCGGACGGGGGTTCGACTCCCCCCGCCTCCACCAGCAAAAAGGGCATTGCGAAAGCAATGCTCTTTTTGCAGCTATATTCGCCTTACGGCGAGTTATATGCACCTTCGGCGCGTGATATTTGCTTCGCAAGTGATATGCCTGCGGGCGTGAGTGGCGAATATAATATCACTGAAACCGCAGGTTTCAATATCACATTTTGCGTAAGCAAAATATATCACTCCGTCGCAGACGGAATATCACTAAAATCTAACGATTATGTAAGAGTTTGAATTCATACGAAAAAACAGAAAAAATATCTTTTTTCGTAGCCCATAGACAGAAAAGAAACAACCTTTGTCTACCAGACAAAGGTTGTTTCTTTTCAACGAAATAAATCCCTTTCGGGATTTGTGAAATGCACTTCGTGCGTGAAATACGCCTACGGCGTGTGAAATGCCTGCGGGCGTGGGTGGCACACTTAACTTCACATTGTGCAAAGCACAATACTTTACAGCGGCATCGCTGCGGCTTCGCTTGTGAAAAGCCCAAACTTCACTGAATGTTGCCTATTGTAGCTGTTTATGATATAATAAATTAGAAACCAAATAATTATGGGGATGAAAGTATGAAGTCTATCAAGCAGATGCAACTTGAACAGATAGATAAGGCGTATAATGACTATCAAGGATTTTTAATTCGAAAATATAAAAGTTTTTTTGGCAAGTATGTTTTTGTTATTGAACAGGACAGTAACACAGTAAAGTTTTATGTGGGCAAGGGCATTTTTGATAGTGTTGCAGTAGGCTCCAAATTAACAGTTGGTCTGCTCGGAAAAAAGCTTATTAATATTCGTCCTGGATTTTACAATAGTGTTAACGAATAGGCGCACATCTACACTACTTTTGCTTACTCTTACCTCGATTATGCTCCGTTTGGTTACTCTTTCGCAGCAAAAAGGGCATTGCGAAAGCAATGCTCTTTTTGCAGCTATATTCGCCTTACGGCGAGTTATATGCCCTTCGGCGCGTGATATTTGCTTCGCAAGTGATATGCCTGCGGGCGTTAGGAGCGAATATAATATCACTGAAACCATAGGTTTCAATATCACATTTTGCATAGAAAAATATATCACTCCGTCGAAGACGGAATATCACTAAAATCTATGAGAGATACTGAAAAAACCATCTTATACGCCCATAGTCAGAAAAGAAACACCCTTTGTCCGTGGACTAAGGGTGTTTCTTTTCAACTGATGGCGGTCTCTGATTCCTGAATAGAACATAGCGCTTATCACCTAATTGCAAACGTCTTTACGTTGTGATATAATTGCACAAAGGAGTGATGCTGCTTGAAAAAGCTCTTTAAGGCAATCAGGGAGAAGGATTATGAGCTCGTTTTACAGTTGATCGACAGAAATCCGGGGCTTGTGAATTGTACGGCAAAACAACCTCCCCAAAAGGATGACGGCCAGTCACCCCTGCAGATTGCATTGAAATCAGGTGCCTTTGATATTACGGAGTTATTGATCGATCGCGGCGCAGACCTAAATTTTATAGAAGATATATCCTGCTGCAATTCATGGCGAGCTCCTGTAGTACACGATGCAATTACCGCAGCGGTAATGAATAGCCGTTGGAATACGAATCATCCGTGTACAGGGCTTAAAGTCTTTTCTACCGAAGAAAAGGCCGTATGCGCAAGAAGAATCCTGGAGAAAATGCTGCAATCAGGATCTGATGTCAATCGGCTGGATTCGTATGGGAATTCCGGTATCTGGAGATTTTGCTCCCAGGCATCTCAAATATTGCCATGCTTTAATTCCGCAACCAATTGCGAAAGTGATGATAGAATCCTTACAACAGAATTGGAAACGGATCTGCTTAACATCTTAAACTTGCTATGCAAATACGGTGCTGACATGAATTATGCGCAGCCGAATATAGGCCTTACTGTGAAAGAGTATTATACGGGTGAGGCTATGGCAAAACTATTAGCTCAGGTTGAATGACCAAGCGGACGGGGTGCAATATGAAAATCGAAAACAGAATCAAATCCTCTTTCTCTGTTATTGGCAAAGAAGGCTCCACCTTGGACGGTCAGGGCTTTATTCAAAAATTATGGGAGGACGCAAATTCTCATTTTGACGAAGTACGGCTCTTGGCCAAGAAAGATGAAAACGGCAGTTTGGTTGGGATCTGGGGTGCAATGTCTGATTTGTCCCGTTCTTTCAAGCCTTGGGAAGATAATTTCAGCAAGGGGCTATATCTCGCCGGAATTGAATGTATAGATGATGCCCAGGCACCGGAGGGCTGGACAAAATGGACTATCCCGTCCTATGAGTACTTCTGCGCAGAGGTGGAAAGCGGTAATACATTTTCGGATGTATTAGATTATATGAAGGAAAACAATACTGCGCTGGTTGGTGCTGTTCACGACTTCACTTGTCCGGTGAACGGTAAGAATTATCTGTTTTTCCCCATAAAAAGGATATAAGCTTCTGAGGTATTTTGTATGATAATCAAAACAGATAGATTACTGCTCCGGCCCTTATGTCTGAACGACCTGAAGACAGTACATGCCTACGCATCTGATTTGGAAAACACGCAGTATATGCTGTTTTTGCCCAATGAGACGGAGCAGGAAACTGCGGCTTTCTTGTCTTCCGTAGAACAAGAATGGGCAAAAGAACAGCCGGAGTGTTTTGAATTTGCCATTGTTTTGGATGATATTCAGATCGGCGCCGTATCGATTTGCCTCGATGAAATACCGGGTCAGGGCGAGATCGGATGGATTTTGAACAAAAAGTATTGGGGCTGCGGATATGCAACGGAGGCAGCTGTGGCAGTATTGGATTTTGCAAAAAAGCAGCTACAGCTTCGGCGTATCATAGCACATTGTGATTGGCGAAATCTGCCCTCTGCCGGGGTAATGAAAAAAATCGGGATGCAGCTTGCAGATGAGAATGGAACCCGAACCTATGTAAAAAGAGAAGAAACCGCACGAGAACTGACGTATATGATTGAATTCTGATCCAAGAGATCCGTCCCGGGAGGAAGCAATGAAAACGAATATCCAATGGCTGTTTTTTGATATCGGCTCTACCCTTGTGGATGAGACACTTTGCTATGAAGATCGCTATCGGCGAATTACCGCCGGAACATCGGTTTCCTATGAGGAATTTCATGAGAAAGTAATCTATTATTCTCGCTTGAATTGCAAAGGCGATCACCGTGCGGCACAGGAATACGGTCTGACCTTGCCGAAATGGAATTCGGACTTGGAAAGCCTGTATCCAAATGTCAACCTCGTACTGGATGCACTGAAATCAAAGGGCTACAAGCTTGGAATCATTGCAAATCAAGCCCCGGGGACGAAGGAACGATTGGAGCGATACGGAATTCTGCACTTCTTTGACGAGGTTGTCGCCTCGGCTGAAGAAGGTATATCAAAACCGGATCAGCGTATCTTTGAAATTGCGCTTCAGCGAGCGAGTTGCTTACCCGGAGAGGCAGTAATGATCGGAGACCGCCTGGATAACGATATTTTGCCCGCAAAAGCCCTTGGAATGAAAACAGTATGGGTCAAGCAAGGGCCTGGCCGGTATTATCAGATCCGTTCCGAAGAAGAAAGACCGGATGAGATCATAGATGCACTGGATACGCTTCCGGCTATTCTTGACCGGCGGTAAGAGAAGGAGAACGCAGAGATGAAGATCATGATTGCTATGGATTCCTTTAAAGAGAGTCTCTCCTCTTTAGAGGCTGCACGTGCGGCTGAGAAGGGCTTCCGACGGGTCTGCCCCGAGGCGGAGATCTCGCTGATCCCCGTGGCAGACGGTGGCGAAGGAACCACAGAGGCGCTGGTATACGCGGCCGGAGGAAAGCAGGAGCAGGTAGCGGTATTGGATCCCCTGGGAAGAGAACGACGCTGCTGTTACGGAATTCTACCGGATGGTACAGCTGTGATCGAAGCTGCAGCTGCAGCCGGTTTGCAGCTACTTCGGAGGGAAGAGCGAAATCCGTTACATACAACAAGCTATGGCCTGGGACAGATGATCGCTGCGGCAATCAAAAAAGGCTGTCGAAACTTTGTGATCGGCTTGGGCGGCAGCGGTACCAACGATGGCGGCATCGGAATGCTTCAGGCGCTGGGCTTTGGCATGTTGAATTGCGAGGGTGTACAGGTTCCCTATGGGGCTGAGGGTTTGTCGAAAATACATTGTATAGATACCTCCGGTGCCATACCTGAGCTTTCGGAATGTAAGTTCGAGATCGCCTGTGATGTGAATAATCCCCTCTGCGGCGAAAATGGCGCCAGCGCTGTTTACGGCCCCCAAAAGGGCGCGGATTCGGCATCAGTTCTGCAGATGGATGCCTGGATGGCGCAATATGCGGAAAAGGTAAAGTCCGTACTCCCCTGCTCTGATCCTGCGTTTCCGGGTGCAGGTGCTGCGGGCGGTCTTGGGTTCGCTATGATGAGCTTCTTGCATGGAACCATGCACAGGGGGATCGACCTTGTGATCGAGCATTCCGGTTTGCGTGATAAAATCAGGACGGTGGATCTGGTGGTGACAGGAGAGGGGCGTATCGATGGACAGACTTCCACCGGGAAAACGCCGTGGGGTATTGCGGCAGCGGCGAAGGAGCTGGACAAGCCGGTAATTGCTCTTTGTGGCAGCTTTAGGAATGCGGAGGAAATTCATGAGAAGATTGATGCCTGTTTTTCCATTGTTTCCGAACCGTGCTCTCTTGATGTAGCGCTGAACCCGACCGTAGCAGCAAATAATCTTGCAAATACAGCGGAGCAGGTGCTCCGTATGATCAAAGCCGTACAAAAGTAGCAAAGACTCCGCTCAATTTTGAGCGGAGTCCTTGCTGTTTAATGCACCTGAACAACGCAAAACAGCCCTGAAAGCCTTGGCTTGCAAGGGCTTTCGCATTGTTCCGTACGCGTTATTTACTTCAGATCTTTCCGCTTGAACTTCGTGAGTCCCCAAGAGAGCAGACCTCCTGCTCCGATCAGTGCGGGCAGCGTCAGATACAGCACGTCTTCTGCGGCGTAAGAGGTTCCTGCGCCGATGGAGGCCGCGGAATTGAATACGTTGATGCGCAGGAAGAAGGTTAAGACCCGTACAGCCTTTTCCTTGGAGGGGTCAAACTCCAATACAGAGACGCTGACCTGCAGGATCATGGCGATAATGCTCAGCACCATAACCACAGCTACATAGACAACGATTACAAGCCCTACATTCTTCATGGTGGCACAGAGCCAGCTGATAAAGGCAGCGATAAAAAGATAAAGAAGCAATGCAAAGCCGATTGACTCCAGCAGATAAAGAAAATCCGCAAATTCAAAAGGCGTCGCCTGATAGTCAAAGAACAACAGGCACATTCCCAGAGTCACCAGAGCATAGGACAGGATGATTCCCCAGAGGAAGATAAAGCATACCGTGAACATGGACAGGAAAATACCGCTGCGGGGATGACCGCTGATGATTTTGTTTCTTACGGTGCCGAAGCTGAAGTCTTTACAGAGAATAATGGCCAAAAGGACGGGTACGATGAGGCCCAGATTATTCCCCGGGGAAAAGGCGGAGAAGAATTGCCCCTTTGCGGAAACCAGACTGGACAGCATATCATCGTAAAAGTCCTCCATACCGCTGAAAATCAGCTGGTACAATAGCGGCATGATGACAGCAAAGGCGGCGCCGATGATGCAGGCAACCAGGAACAGCTTGTCCTTCAGTACACGGCGAATGTCGGAACGGATCAGGTTAGTCATGCTTTGCACCTCCGATCATAGACAGATAATAGTCTTCAAAGCTGGACTCGGTACAATTAATTGCGGTGATTCGGATTCCTGCGTCCATAATGGTACGCAGAATGGGGTTCAACTCAACCTCGCCGGAGATTGCAATACCGCCGGGAATATACCGTACAATCTCTGCGGGAAGCAGATTCCGGAGCGCAGGCCACAGTAATTGGGGACGATCGCTGAGGATTTGGGTATTCTTGCCGCACTCCTTATGAAGCTGTTCGGCAGTGATCTCTTTCAGAATTCGTCCTTTGGAGATAATGCCGTATTTTGTGGCAACCAGCGCTAATTCGGTCAGAATGTGGGAGGAAATCAGGAAGGTAATGCCGCGCTCTCGATTCAGGCGCAGAATCAGCTCGCGAATTTCAACAATACCTGCCGGATCCAGACCGTTCATGGGCTCGTCCAGAATTAAGAATTCCGGTTTGCCCAGCAGTGCCATGGCAATGCCCAGGCGCTGTCGCATACCCAGGGAGAAATTGCTGACATGCTTTTTGTCCTCATAGAGCTCCGAGAGTCCCACCTCAGCCAACACTTCGGGGATCAGACTCTCGTCCTGGATGCCCAGAATCGTGCATTGCATCTTCAAATTATCTGCGGCGGACATATTCTGATAGATGGAGGGACTTTCTACAATGGCGCCGACGCGGCGTCTTGCCTGATGGATATCTGCATGGGTATTGGGGACACCAAAAAGTTCAAAACTGCCGGAGTGAGGACGGATCAAGCCGGTAATAAGACGAATGATTGTGGTCTTACCGGAGCCGTTTTCTCCTACAAAACCGTAAATATCCCCTTTTGCGATGTTCATATCAGCGTGATCCACGGCGAACTGCTGCTTGTACTTTTTGCACAAGCCATGGGTTTGTACTACATATGTCATATATTATCTCCTTTCGGGTGAATTTATGATAATCCATATTTTGCCTTATCTTCCTCGGTCAATTGAAGAGTTCCGACCTGCGCTTTTGCCATCTCCATCAGCTCGCCAAGGTCGTACTCCTCATAGGAGCCCACCTGAAGGACATTGTCTATCTCCCCAAGCGTATAGATGATTCCATTTTCCTGATCGTAGTAAAGACAATCGCTTACAGAGGCATAACTCTGCCAGTCGGTCATATTGATCAGGCAGAGCTGTTGATTTACCATAAGAGCCAAAGAACCACGCCGGGAAACCATAAGTGTGCAGCTGCACGGGGTAGACACAGGAGCTATGGGGATTTCCGTCAACAGCCGCCCACTGAGATCATAACGGTAGAGGGCTTCTTCCGTGACAACCAGCAGGTTTTGCTCCCAGAATCCGATCCAGCCGACTTGCTGATCCTTTGTGGGAATACGGACAACTGCTTCGTAGTTTTGGTTATAAAGCGTGATCTGTTCCTTTTCGGTAAGTGCAAGGAGAGACTCATCCTCGGACCACACTACAGAAATAAGGCGATCAAAGGAGACGATTTCGTCGGAGTCTGATGTTACAAGCGGATAAAAACTGTTGTTACATACACGGGTGTATTGCCCATACTGATCAGCCATGATCATGGCTGATCCGGAGGGAGAGAGGAACAGTTTGTCGGGAACCGTCTGCTCCTCCGGCAAACGGATTTGCGTCACTTCTCCGCTGCGCAAATCCAGACATGCGATGTAGTGATAGAAGCTGAAGTCCTCATTCCAATCATAGGCGAAGTAATAAACAACGCCACGATTCAGAACCGGAGCATCCATATGGACAGCGTTTTCCTGGGTAAAATGACGCTGCGAACCGTCTTCCGTTTGGAACAGATAAAACATGGTTCGGGTGAGGTTATCCTGATCCTTTCCTCGGATCATTGCCACGATTTGATTCTCAAAGCTGCCGAGAACCTTGATATCAGAGATGGAAAGCTCTGTATCTGAAGTCCAGCGAACAGATCCCTCGGGACTGCTTAGATAACTGACAGAGGAGCCGTCGGATACAAACAGGATACCGTCAGAACAGGCTGCATAATGGGAACTGTCCAATGTGTAGCGCGGAGTCCAGTTTTGATCGAAAATATCCTCAGAATAAATCAGCAGGCTGGTACAGCTGCTGTCAAGAATGTACAATCCGGAGCCCAGCAGGCCGCCCTGGCAATCAGAGACAAAGCATGGCGTGGATTTAATGACAGATGTGGAGGGGTTGCAGATGGCAAGATCGCCGTTGCTTAAAAGACAGTGTACTCCAACGCCTACGGGATAGGTATCGATGATAGAGGCCAGCAGCTCTTCCCTGCTCAGAATCTCACCGGAATCGACGCGGATAGCGTAGCAGAGATTACTGTAGCAGTACAGCAGGACGGGAATCGTTTCGTCATCCCACAGAAATTCGGTAAAATAGAACCAATCACCGGAAATCATATGATAGGAATTGATCGGAGTTTTCCAAAGCACTTCCCCGGCGGCGCTGAGTTTGATCACAAAGCCGTTATCACTGGTATACAGCGCTTCATTTCCACCTGTGAAATAGTTGTATTGCTCTTGAGAGACGGATAGATAAAGTGCGCCTTCCTCATCAAAGGTCACTGCTCGGATATACCCTTCTTCCGGACGGAACAGCAGCGACGTGTCCTCTGTGCAGATCAATAAATCACGCGAGGCCGGAACTCCGCAGCTTAGCGCAAATAGCGACTCGTCCGGAGAAAAACAGATCGAGCTGATGGAGAGGTCTTTGTATGCCTGCGGTAGCTGCCAGTGGGACAAAAGTGTTCCGGTCTCACAATCCAGGAGGAAAAACTGTTCCGAATCATAAATTACGATATTCCCTGAACTTGGCGTCAGGGTCAGATCAGACGTGAACAGCGTGTCAGATACGGTGTATGACCAGAGCAGTGTACCGGTGGCGGAATTATAGCACTGTACTTTGTTTCCGACAAAGACCACAAAATCGCCACGTGCGGTAAAACGAATGGCAGTGATATATTTGGACAATCTGCTCTGCATGGTATAGCGCTGCTCCTCAATATCCCATATACTGACGCAATAGGAATCGTGCATTATGGCAAGATAGCGCTCGTTACCGTCCACGAAAAACTCCTCAATTCGACCGCCGGGTCTGACCATGGTTTCCAGACCGGGAATTTGTCGTCCGGGAGAGACATAGGCATAGGTTGAAGCGGTTAGTGCATGAATGGCAGAGGTAACAACAGGACGATCCTCCCCCTCATCAGGCAAAGCTTCCAGGGCAAGCAAAATAGAGTTTAGCCGATCGCCGCTGCTCAGCAATGCACGGGACTCCGCTGCCAGATACTCGGATTGATTGATCAGAGATTTTTCGTAATTCGATTGAATCTGTGCGGCACTCCATGCAAAATATACAGAAAGCGTTGCCAGAAGAAGCGCAGCCGCGGAGAAGGCCGCTGCCATGCGACGCATACGGTACTGACGCTGTCTGCGACGAAGATCATTGTAACTGCAGCCGATCATAGGCGCAGCCAGTCGGGGTAGCTCTTCCCTTCTCGCCTTTCGGAAGGACATGCGATAGTCGCAGGAGAGCGGCTCGACGGGGACCTTGACCAGCTCCTCCTCCCCCTCCTCGTTGGGGAGAAGCATTTCCTCATAACACAGAATTTCAGGGAGAACATCACCGGGCTCCCCCTCCGAGATAACGGTAAGGATTTGGCGTTTACTATGGCTTTTAAGGAAGTACTCGATCTCCTTTTGAACCCAGAAGGACTCCTTCATAGCCGGAGAGCAGATCAATATCAGGAAATCGGAGTGATCCAGAGCATTTTGGATGGTTTCATTCAGATCACCTGTCAGTGACAGCTCCTCTTTGTCGCGAAAAATACGGGAGATCTTCTGTATACCGGTGGCTTTCCGGATCGATCCGGGGATGCGAAATCGCTCCAGCTGCTTCTGAATTTCTGCTGCGACTTTGATGTCATTGGGACTATGGCGGTAGGAAATAAAGGCATTGTATCGCTCCACAGAATCACCCTTTCTTTGTCTGAAGCAGTGTGGGAAGCGCAAGAACATTGTTTCGATCCAGCTGTTTATAGTCCACGTTTCTGCCTGTGGCTGCGTTTTCTTTTTGAGATAGCGCATCAAGCGCATCCCAGGGGATCAGGCAGGCGTGACGACGGGTTTGCAGGTCTTTACCAACTCGGATTTTTCCTGCTCCGAAGGTCTTCTTTTCCTCTGCGAAGCGCTCACAACGAGCTGAAAACTCATCTGCAGACATCGCTGTAAAGCCCATTGCATAGTGGAAGGCACACCAGCGCAAATGCTCCGTCTTGGACAGATTTTCCAGAAGATCCTGCTCGGGAGACCAATTCTCCGGAGGATCCTGCGCATCCATACCTGCGGCATAGGCCATGGCTTCGGCAAAATCAGCGGAGGCGCGGCTGCTGAGACGGCTGAAATAGTCGCAGCGAAGCCATTCCTCTTTGGGAGAAAGGGCGGTATCACCGCAATAGCTATGGTTGAGGATCATGGCTCTCTGATCCAGTGCGTTTGTTGCCAGAAGCGCAGGATCAAGCAGGTCATATTGCTCGGTGCTTCCATCCGCCGAAATGGCACGGATGCACTTTGTATCACAGAGGCAGAGCTGTGCCTTGAGATTAAAACGGTTGAGATACTCTCTCAGCTCACGGGCGATGCGACGGTTACTGTTTTCGTTACCCGTACACAGCACGATGTACTTCAGACCGCTGCCCTGCGCTTCTAAAAAATCGTAGAATTGCTCACTGTAACCGTCAGCTGCCTGAAATTGGAGATTATACTGCCGGAAAAGGCCGGCAGAAAGCGCCTTCTGTTTGCCATACTGTCTGCTGTAATTCGGATCGAAAATATGACAGCAAAAGCTGCTCCCTTCAAATTGTCCGTTCATAACCAGATGGCGAAGAACCGCTTGTCCAACTTCACCGAAGCCGATAATAGCGCAGTTGAGGTTTTCCAATGCCTTACCGCTACGGTGGAAAGCGATCTGAAGGTACGGCGGAAAGCGGAGCATCAGCATACGAGCTGCAAGCTCGGGATAGTCCAGAAGATCCACAGAACCGTAGCCGTAATGCTCCTGTGTGGCAAGAAGTGGGGTGGTGGTCAGCTGTTCGGAGGCGTGTAGAGTCAGCTTGCTCTGCTCCGGAGAAATCCGGAGCGCCTCCAATGAAGCCAAAAGTTTTCGTGCGTAGTTGCGGCAATCGAAGAGATCCTCGGAGAGACAATACAAATGGAAACAACGCCTTCCACGACGCAATCCGATGCTTTTCAGGAAAGACGTGCTCCCTGCCAGTGCGGCAGCGTCGCTGCGAAGATGACAACCCACATCCTGAAGACGATCTTCTTCAAGAAGCTCTGTATTCTCGCAGACCAGAATGACATTTCCTTTTGTATACTGTGCCAGATTCTGTGCAAAGGCAGCAATTTCCCCGCTGCTGCCATAGATAACCGAAAGTTCACTTCTGCGCTGTAGTTTCAGGCGAAGCTGTCGAAGGGTCTTCATGCCAAAGGCAGAAACTGCGGCAACTGCGGTGCTGAAAATACCGCTGAGATGGGCAAGCCAGAATAAGAATTGTGCTCCGCTATACGAAAAAACCGGCGCGGAGGAGACATCTCCAAAGGAGTTTTCTCCAATGAACATGACTGTGACGGAGAAAAATGTCCGTACAGCAGCCTGTGCTCCGCTATGGGTAACATATAGATAGCCGGAACCGTAGAGCAGAATTCCGCACACGACAGTAAAAGCACCGGAGATGAAAACGGTGGGTTTTATGTATTTCGTCGGTATAAACATCAACATGACCAGGGCGGCAAAGATTGCAATAACCCATAAAACAAATGGTACAAGCATAGGTCATAACTCCTTCAGGTTATTTAAATGAATTATACCACTTTGATGGAAATATTTCTATCATTATTCTGTTTTTTCTGAAATGTTCTTATATCGTTCATATTTTCGTCATTTTTTGCGATTATACTGCAGTTGTAAGGATCAAGTGAGCTTCTCCTCTCACTCCCTTGCAGGAAACATTTTTGTTTACCTTTCTTTTTTCCCTCTCTCTTTTTTCTGTAGCGGATCCCCAATCATCTTTTGGATGGTTGGGGATTTGCTGTTTTTATTGGACATAATAAATTCATAAAATATCCACATGATAACCGTTGACAGAAACATATATAAATAGTATAATTCGGAACAGTTCAAAAATGAAGTAATTTGGAGGTAAGGAATGGCTGCGAAGAGAATTCTGTTGCTGATGCAGCGTATTTCCGGCGCGTATTTGTCTCGCTGCAACGAAATCCTTGAAAAATACCATTTGGTATCGCCGTCTTTTCACATCTTGATGTTCCTGGGGAATCACCCGGATCTGCAGACGGCAAAAGATATTTCCGATCTTCTGAAGCTGAAGGCCAATGTGATCTCTGTCCATGTGAACCGACTGGTTGACAGCGGATATCTGCTCAGAGAGCCCATGCCCGGCGATCGGCGGAAGATCCGGCTTCTGCTGACGGAGAAGGCGCTTCCTGTGGTACAGGAAGGTATGAAGATGGAACAAAAATTCTGTAGCGATCTTAAGTTGGGGCTCAGTGATGAGACCATGGAGAATCTTTGTAATATTCTGTCCGTAATTGGAGAGAATGCGGATAAGATCCTTGAGAAAGGAACCGAGCTATGCTGAAATTATTACGTCACATGCGCAGAAGAGAAGTCATTATGTGCCTGATTTGCGCAGTTTTTGTGCTGGGACAGATCTATCTGGAGCTTCTGCTTCCGGATTACATGAGCGAATTAACGCTTCTGATCAACACACCCGGAACACAAATGGCTCAGATCTGGACGACCGGCATTCGCATGCTGATTTGTGTGATCTTCAGCGCTATATTGAGTATTTCCTGTGGTTATCTGTGCGCCAGAGCTGCTTCCGGCTTCGCTTACAGCGTCAGGGGGGATCTGTTCCGGCACATCATGGGTCTCGGACAGCAGGAGATGCTCGGCTTCTCCATTCCCAGCTTGATTACCCGAACAGGAAATGACATTACGCAGGTTCAAATGGTGATCGGTCTTGGCTTACAGGCCATGATAAAATCTCCGATTATGGCGATTTGGGCGATTATGAAAATCCTGGATAAGAGCTGGCAGCTTTCTGCGGTTACGGCGATCTTTGTCCTTGGAATTTGTGTTTCTGTAGGTACGATTTTTGTGGTTGTACTGCCCAGAATCCGCATCGTTCAGAAGCTTACGGATCGCATCAACAAGGTTACCCGCGAGAACCTGACCGGTATTAACGTGGTTCACGCTTTTAATGCCGAAGAGTTCCAGAATCGGAAATTCGACCAAGCCAATACCAAGACCATGAAAACGCAGCTTTTCAATCAGCGTATGTTTGCGCTGATGAATCCTTTGATGTCTCTGGGAATGACAGGTCTGTCCCTGGTGATTTTCTGGCTGGGCGCTGCACTGATCAATGATCTTCCGGATCCGCAGAGTCGCCTTGTGCTGTTCAGTGATGTGGTTGTTTTCAGCACCTATGCGACCTATGTGGTGATGTCTTTTATGATGCTGATCATGATTTTTATGCTGATGCCGGCAGCTCAGGTCTCTGCAGAACGTATTAATGAGGTACTTCATACGAAGGCTGCCGTCTGCGAAGGGAAGATCACTTCCGCGCCTGAAGTTGGTACTGTGGAATTCAGGAATGTAAGCTTCCGATATCCGGATGCTTCGGAGGATGAACTGACAAATATCAGTTTTCGTATAGAAAAAGGACAGACTCTCGCGATTATCGGCGCTACCGGCAGTGGTAAGACGACGTTGATCAGCCTGATTGCCCGCTTTTACGATGCTACAGACGGTCAGGTGCTGGTAGACGGAGTCAACGTGAAGGACTATCAATTTGATGCTCTCTACGATCGTTTGGGCTATGTGACGCAAAAGGCGATCCTGTTCTCCGGAACCATTGCGGAGAACGTTTCCTTTGGCGAGAGTCGGGAGCCGGTGGACGCAGAGGACGTAGATCGTGCCTTATCGCTGGCCTGCGCATCGGAATTCGTGGAGAAATTGGAAGCGAAAACAGCCCATCAGATTGCGCAGAGCGGCAGAAATGTGTCCGGCGGGCAGAAGCAGCGTATCTCCATTGCCCGCGCGCTGGCCAGGAAGGCAGAGATTCTGATCTTCGATGACTCCTTCTCCGCCTTGGACTATCGCACTGACGCTGCTCTTCGCAGCGGTCTGGCAAAGGAGCTGGGTGACAGCACCAAGGTGATCGTCGCACAGCGGATCAGTACCATTCGCCATGCAGATAAGATCCTTGTCCTGGAAGACGGACAGATCGTCGGAGACGGCAGACACGAGGAGCTCATGTCCAATTGTTCCGTATATAGGGAAATTGCCATGTCTCAGCTGTCTGAGGCCGAGCTGGCCTGAGAGGAGGGGCGGAGATGAATAAAGCTAAAAAACCTAAGAGCAGTCCCCTGCTCCCCTCCCTGGGCCGCGTGTTTTCCTATATGCGCTCGGACATTCCCGGTGTCATTCTCTCTCTGATTCTGGCTGCCGCTGCAGCGGTGCTGACCATCATTGGCCCTGACCGCATTGGCATAATGACCGAGAAAATCCGCGAGGGCCTATTTACAGAGATCGATATGTCCGGTGTTGCAAGGATCGGTATTTCTCTGGTCATCATTTACGCCTCCGGCGCAATATTTAATTTTATTCAGCATTTCGTGATGTCAACGGTGACGCTGAAGGCGTCTAAGAAGCTCCGCAGCGCCCTTTCGGTGAAAATTAATAAAGTTCCCCTCAGTTACTTTAACAGCACGACACAGGGCAATATTTTGAGCCGTGTGACCAATGATGTTCAGATGCTGCAGCAGGGACTCTCCCAAAGCCTTCCCGGTATTATCGGCTCTGTGGCGCAATTTGTGGGCTGCCTGATCATGATGTTCGTCACAGAATGGCGACTGGCACTGTGCGTCATCGCCGTTACCTTTGTGGGCATGTTTATTCTCATGAGCCTGATGGGACGATCTCAGCGCTACTTTGTGGCAAAGCAGGAGCATATCGGTACACTCAACGGTTATGTGGAAGAGATGTATTCCGGTCATGAGGTGGTTCGAATCTCCCGCGCCGGTGAAGAGGTAGTTGATCATTTTGAGAAGCTGAACCGAAATGTCTATGACTCCAACTGGAAGTCTCAGTTTATTTCCGGTGTAATGCAGCCGCTTATGATGGTCATCGGCAACATTGGCTATGTGGCGGTTTGCGTTGTGGGCGCTGCATTGGCCATGAACGGTACCATCGCATTTGGTGTAATTATTTCCTTTATTCTGTATGTAAGACTGTTTACCTCTCCTCTGACGCAGATCGCTCAGGGATTGACCAATCTTCAGGCCTCCGCCGCTTCCGCCGGCCGGATCTTTGACCTGCTGGATGCACCGGAGCTGGAGGATGAGAGTCATAAGAAAGCAGTGCTTCAGAGTGCAAAGGGACATGTGGAATTTGATCATGTGCGCTTCAGCTATCC
>JAZNVK010000294.1:0-4809 GCA_045592805.1 Faecousia sp. | reverse complement strand
ACACCGTTGATTTTGTCAATTTTTCTCTCGTAACCTTCAAACAAAGCCATTGTATGTTCCTCCTTCTCTTATTCGTGACGGGGGTCGATGTACTTGGCAGCGTCAGCAAAGCGGCCGTAGGAGCCCTTGGCCTTCTTCAGTGCCTCGTTGGCATCGTCGCCCTTCTTGATGAAGTCCATCATCTTGCCCAGGTTCACGAACTCATAGCCGGTGATCTCGTCGTCCTTGTTCAGAGCGATGCGGGTGCAGTAGCCCTCGGCCATCTCCAGGTAACGGGGACCCTTCTCCTTGGTGGCGAACATGGTGCCAACCTGGGGGCGCAGACCCTTGCCCAGATCCTCCAGGGAAGCGCCAACAGCCAGACCGCCTTCGGAGAAAGCAGACTGGGTACGGCCGTAAACGATCTGCAGGAACAGCTCACGCATAGCGGTGTTGATGGCGTCGCAGACCAGGTCGGTGTTCAGAGCTTCCAGAAGGGTCTTGCCGATGAGGATCTCGGAAGCCATAGCGGCGGAGTGGGTCATGCCGGAGCAGCCCAGAGTTTCCACCAGAGCTTCTTCAATGATGCCGTCCTTGACATTCAGGGTGAGCTTGCAGGCGCCCTGCTGGGGAGCGCACCAGCCGACACCGTGGGTGAAGCCGGAGATGTCGCTGATCTGCTTTGCCTGAACCCACTTGCCCTCTTCGGGAATGGGAGCGGGGCCGTGATATGCGCCCTTTGCAACCGGACACATATGCTGAACTTCTGTTGTGTAAATCATTGCAATAATCCTTTCCGTTGCGCTTTTTACGTCGCAAAATAATAACTTATTTCCGAAAACCGGGGGAAATGCCCGATTTCCACGGATTACACAATCATTATACAAAAAGCCTGTCCAAATGTCAACGCAGAAACCGAGGAAAAACCATACAGGAAATAAAATATTACCGTTTTGGATCGGCGGAAGGATTTGGGATAATGGCAGATTTCTTCCGAATTTACTTGCATATACTGTAGGATATTGTATAATGAAAGAAATAACAGGACGAACTTGCCCGTGAGGAGAGAGAGAATGACGGTCAGAAGATTTATCAGCCGCTTACTCAGCTGCTTGCTGCTGCTGTGTTTTATTATGTCTTCGGCATATGCGGAAGAAACAGGGGAGGAGGCATATCCTGCCCTGGTAACTGCTTCGGATTTTCAGGGCGGCGATGGAGCCTATTCCAATTTCGATGAAATGTTGGGAGAGATGGCGCTTTCAGGCCATGGAATCCCGGACGGCTTCCTCTTCGGCGGTGACTACGGGGATGAGATGGATACCGATGCGGCTGCTTCTGAGGCACGTCTGATGACCCTGCTGAACGCTCGCTACGGCAGTTATTCCCGGGAAAATGTGGTCATTGTCCGGGGAAATCACGACGGCGAAGGCAGCGGTTTGGATGTCACGGGACTTCGTACATTTGACGACTATCTGGTCTATACCATCGACTATGCGGATTTCCCCGATGGGCAGTATTGGAGAGCAAATGCGGCTGCGAAGGTAAAGCAGACGGCACAGGTCTTAAAGGACTGCCTGACCGAATTGGCAGAGGCCGGAGAACGCAGACCGGTGTTTGTGCTGAGCCATATTCCGCTGCACCATTCCGGCCGCGCTCTTTACGGCGAGAATCTCTATTCTCAGTATGTCTTTGATGTTCTCAACGGGATGGGTGACCGGTTGGATCTGGTTTTCCTATTTGGGCATGATCATTCCGGAGACTACGACAATTACATCGGCGGCTCAGTCAATCTCCTGCGCAGGGGAGACAGTATTCGTATTCCCGGACCCCATACCGGCTACCAGGGGGAGGCGGGCTACAGCAATCAGACCCTTCGCTTTACCTATGCCAACTATGGCTATGTGGGATATGCGAATAATTCTCTCAATGACGTTTCCACCAATGCTTTGACTGCCGGCCTATGGGAAATTCGGCCTACAGAGATCCGGCTTTACCGCTATGGCCGGGATGGCCTGTATTCCTGCCAGAGGATCGACCGTACACGATCTCCCATAGATGCTCCCTATGTGGATTTAGAGGGGGATCTGAGCCTTTCCCAAGGGGAGATCTGCACCCTGCGGGCAACGGTACGTAATTTTGAGCAGGCGGAATACTCCTGGACTGTAAAAGATCCCTCTGTGGCAGAGGTAAGCTATACCGATGACCAGGCGCAGCTTATCTGCCGAAATCCGGGGACAACGGAACTCTGTTTGACGGTTTCTGACGGTACGACGACGAAAAGTGACAGCCTCCGGATCACGGTAGCGCCTGCAGATCATTTGACACCGGGCATTGCGCTGTCCTATGAAGGTCGTCCGGTGAATAACAGAACCCTCTGGTTTTATGACGTAAAGCCGGGACAGGAGCTTTATCTGGAGCTTAGCGCCCTTCTTCCCGCTGTGGAGGGCTACTGCTGGCATAGCTCTGATCCGTCGGTTGCCACGGTAGAAAACGGTGTGGTGCGTATCTGCGCCGGGGGAGAGACGGTGATTGGCTTCTCTGCGGAAGATGCAGCGAATGCGCCTCAGCTTAAGCTGATACTCTCCGAAAAGCCAAAGCCGACCTTTGTTTTGGAAGAGGTGTCGGGTCAGCTCCGTGCCAATATGGACGGAACGCCCTTAACCGGTTGGCACAGCCTTTTAGATGAAGACGGCAGCGTCCGCTCCTACTATTTTGCTCCGGACTCCGGCAATGCGGTAGACGGCGACGTAGAAATTGACGGTCATAGCTATATTTTCCGTAATCGGGTGCTGATCCGGGGCGACCTCTGCACAGACGAGCAGGGAAGCCGGTACTATTGGGCGGGGGCATTGGTGAAAAACCGTTGGTTCTCCCTTGATGAAAAGCGCTATTATGCCATGTCAGACGGCTGTTTGGCAACCGGCTTGCAGTGGGTATTAACGCCCGAAGGAGAGGCGTATGCCGGTTTCGTCTTTGATGATGCCGGTGTATTCTGCGAAGACCTGAACGGCCTGTATTACCTGGATTCGGATATTTATTATATTCAGGACGGAGCGCTTCTGGAAGAAGCGGGTCTTGTCTACGTGGACGGCTATTATTATTTCTTCCCGGGGGAGTCCTACGCGGTGAAGAATACCGGCTACTGGGTATATAAAACCAACGGCATCCTCCCGGAGGGGCTGTATTATTTCGATAATCAGGGACATATGATCGATCCGCCGGAGATCTACCATACGGTCACCTGGGTCGTTGACGGTGAAATTGTTACAGAGTCCTATCGAAGCGGCGCATTCCCCGTCTATCATCAGGGTGAGATTCCGCAAAAGGCAGCCTCGGAGGAATACAGCTATTCCTTTACAGGCTGGGAGCCGGAATGCAGCATAGCCATCTGCGATACCACCTATCGGGCGGTTTTTGCGGCGATTCCGCACAGCTATGTGACGGAGACAGAGGCGCCTGCCTGCACGGAAGACGGTTGTGAGACAATTCTCTGTGAGGATTGCGGCTACATCCTTCGTCAGAGCCTGCTTTCTGCCACAGGACACCGCTATGTCAGCCGTGTCGTTCCTCCTGCCTGCACTTCAGGCGGCTACCGGGAGCATGTTTGTGAAGCCTGCGGAGATTGCTACCGCACGAATTATTCCGCGCCTACGGGACATATCAACCTGTATACAATAGAAGTTCCGGCAACGTGTACGCAGAAGGGATCTATTACCTACGTATGTTGTTGCGGTGAGGTTCGCAAGGTACGACCCATAAAGGCAAAGGGACACTGCTATTCTTACGAGAACTTAGGCGATACCCATCGTGCTTGCTGTGACCGTAACTGCGGTAGCTGCTATGAGGCGGAGCACAGCTATACGGACGGTGTCTGTGCTTGCGGCGCTTTACAACCCGTATCTGTTAATTCTGCCGACCGGGTAATTCTCCCCGGAAGAAAAAAGCTCTGCACAGAGATCTCACCGGTCATCAGACTCCCGTTACCAGTTAAAAGGCAGATAATCAAGGAATAACAGAAAACTCCCACAAAAGGTACTTGAAAGCCTTTTGTGGGAGAAATTTTATTTTACAGGGAGAAGTCGGGCAGATCCCCGAAAAATTCTCTTGCGGTTTGGGCGGCGCTGACGAAAAACATAATGATGCTGATTACAGTGAGTGCCAGAGCGATGATGCCGAAAATAAGTCCCAGCTTGGGCTTGGAGAGCATATTGCCACGCTTGCGGGCCATGACGCTGAAGACAATGGCGGCAATACCCAGAGGCAGAGAGACCATCTCGTAGCTAAAGGAGAAATTGAAATCAATGGCAAGCAAAAGGATGGCCCAAACCACCATTAAGACACCGGCGCACAGTCCCGCAAGACCCAGGATGAAGGACAGTGTGCCAAAGGTTTTGGCAGGCTTGTTCAGGGGAGGATCTGCCAGCACGGAATAGACATTGTGACCGTAGACAGGAGGTGCCGGGGGAGCATAGGTCTCCTGCTGCGTCGATTGACTGTTTTGTACATTGGGCTGCACCTTACCGCAGTAGGGGCAGAATTTCATGTGCTCTTCAAAGGAACTTCCGCAATAGACACAATAGAACATAAAAATCAACCTCCTTTGACATTAGTATAGCATAGACTGTTGTAAAATGCAAGATAAAGAATATCGGGCTGCACCTGCGTTAAGCAGAGGCAGCCCTATGATCGCTTATTCTTCGTAATTGCCGTAAACCCAGGCATTGGGAAGCCAACGGCTTTCAATGTTGGTGTTGGAGCACTTGGTTACATATTCTCCGCCGAACCACATGACAGCGCTGGTGCCACCGTCCAGGTTGAGGGCGTTGTAGG
>JAZNVK010000293.1:0-10443 GCA_045592805.1 Faecousia sp. | reverse complement strand
ACGGACAGGCCCTTAACTTCTTCGATCAGAGCAGCGATTTTTTCAGACATTGTAAAATCCTCCTAATGTTAATATATAAGTGTGAATTAGGCTTCTGCAGCTTCTTCTGCAGGAGCGGGGCCTTCCTTCTGCTGGCGGATCTGGTTGATCACGAAAGCCAGAGCGGAAATGGGGGCCAGGAATGTGCCGAGCACCTGAGCAATGAGAGCGTCCTTGGAGGGCAGCTCACCGAACTGCTGGAGCTGTTCGACGGGCAGGACGGTACCTTCTACGAAACCGCCCTTGATCTTCAAAATGTTCTTGTTCTTCTTGGCAAACTCGCTGACGATACGAGCGGGAGCAATGGGGTCACCGGTGGTGGTGGCGAGAGAAGTGGTGCCGTTGAGCATCTCATCGAACTGGTTGTAGCCGGCCTTGTTGGCAGCGAAACGAGTCAGGGTGTTCTTAACGACGGTGTATTCTACGCCGGCCTCGCGGAACTTATTGCGGAGCTCGGTATCCTGAGCGACAGTGATGCCCTTGTAGTCAACGAAGACAGCAGAAGTAGCGTTCTGCAGCTTGTCGGCCAGTGCATCAACAATTGCCATCTTGCTTTCCAGTACCTTCTGATTGGGCAATGTGTGTCACCTCCGAATAAAATAAAAAACCTCATGCCAAAAGACATGAGGACACAGAAATCTCGTAAAAAATCTTGTGAAACCTCGGCAGGACTTACGGATAAATCCACCTGCTGTCTTTGGCAACCTCGTTTATTATAACCATATTTCTTAGAATGTCAAGTACTTTTTTGAGATTTTTCAAAGTTTTTTCCTGGTTTCCGCAAGTTATTCTCTGAATACCGTCCTTTTTCCGTCATGCTTCACAGTAAAACAAAACTCCCCGGGATACAAAGCATATCCCGGGGAGTTCTTATTTGTCATTCCTCTTCAAAGGTGAAGCGCCGGTACATGGCGCCGTAGCGGAAGCGTACCATTTCGTTCTTCTCCAGTACATCCGCTTCATTGCCGCGGTACTGGCAGCGGATGCAGTAATACTCCTGCTTTTCCTTGTCGTAGAACATGTCCATGTCAATGTCCCGCATGAAGCAGGACGGACAGCGGTAATTCAGTCTGCCCTTTCCAGATTGAGCCATGTGCGGAATACCTCCTGTTCTTTTACTTTACCTTCACAGCCCAGGGTGAACATGGGGCTGAAGGCGTAGCCCTCACGGATGAAGCCGGTCTTGTCCTCGCCCTCCATGGTCATGGACACACGGGTCTTGATGGGAGGCAGGGTGCAGCTGACTTCCTTCGCGCCGGGCATGGCTGCCTCACGGCACTTATATTCATAGGGAATGGTCTCGGTGGCCTTTTCGGACTTGACCTCCAGGGTCAGGGAGGACATATCCTCGGTGTACTCAGTGGTGCCGTAGCAGGCCACCATGTACTCACGGATCGTGACATCCGCATTGGGATCGGACATGGAGAGGATATGGCGCTCGGTCTCGATGGAGGAGCTGCCCTCATTGAAATGGTGGATGGTCTGGAGCTTCAGGGTAAGGCCGTCGGCAAAGACGATCTCCACGGGATCCAGCACCAGGCTGCGCTTGCCTCCCTCCTGACGGAACTTGGCATGGGTGCGGCAGAGGCAGAGATCTACCTCCTCACCGCCGTAGCAGACCTTGGCGGAGCGAACCGTACCCTCGCCGGCGTAGTGGGTGAAGTAACCGGCACGGTACTTCTCCTGGATCAGGAAGGGGTAGGAGGCATCCTGAATATGGGGCGTGCCGATGCCAATGGGCCACTCCAGCTTGGCGGCATAGGGGCGCAGATCCACAATGGCACCGCCCTGATCCATGCTGACGCAGGCACGCATAAAGGGATCGCAGTACCAGAAGAGCTGCTTGTCCGTGCCGTAGAGAATATCCTTCCACAGGGCGCATTCGGGGGTGGTATAGCCCTTCTTTTGGCGGTAGTAGTCGGCAAACTCCGCCATGGTCATATCCACCAGCTTGCCTTCCTTCTTCAGCTTGCCGTAGTAGGCGCAGCCGTCCTCGTAGGACTTCAGCAGCAGCTCATAGGGCTGCTCCCAGCGTCCCATCTTGTTCATCCAGCCGGGACCCACGAACATCATATTGTAGCTGTAGCCCTCATTGTACTTTGCCAGGCTGCGGTACTGGTCGATGAGGTTGTAGAGGTAGGGATACTCCCAGGTCTTGGTGTCGTAGATCATGCCACGGAGCACGTTCTGGGGGTGGGTGCCGAAATTGGAGCCGTTGCCGTCATAGCAGGCCAGCAGGTCACGGCTCAGGTGGGGGATAGCGACGATGCCGCTGTCCTCTTTTTCATTGGCAGCAGGGGCGTGGGTATTGACCTTGGAGGGGATCCAGGGCGCCCAGGGGCCACCGTCCATGAAGGTGTACCAGGAGTTGTTGCAGGTATGGTAGGCTTTGGGTCCCTCCTCCCAGCAGGTGGCCACGGCACACTTTACCATGGGATACTCTTCCTTAATGAAGTTGATCAGGTCCGCATCCATATAGTAAGAGCCGGTGGACTGGGGATAGAAGCCGAAGGCATCATGGAACTTCTCAAAGACATCCCGAACGATGGCCTTCTTATCCTCCATGGAGAACATCCAGATGCAGAAGTCCTTGGTCTTGTACTTCTCACGGAACTGCTCACAGGGCAGCCCCAGGAGGGTCAGGGCGATCTCGTCGCCGTATTTTTCGTGGTGTTCCTTTGCCAGGGCAACAGCCTCGTCGTTAAAAAGGCTGGCATAGGTCATCTGGATGGTGGTCTTCAGGCCGTTCTTGTGGGCACACTCCTGCTGGGTCTTGAAAATGTCCAGGCTCTCCGTAAGCAGCGCCTTGCGACCCAGATCCTCAGCCTTGCCATGGCCGGTGACCTTCTCAGCGTATTCCGGAACCATTTCCGGACGGTGGATAATGTTAACAACAAATTGATCCAATGGGACATTCCCCTTTCGCATAATATTTTATCTTCCGCAATGAGCACGACGGTATTCCGCCGGGGTCATACCGTAACGTTCCCGAAAAATGCGGTAAAAATGACTGTGGTTGGTAAACTTCAGCTCTGAGGCAATGGCGGCAGCGGTTTTGTCCGTCTCCCGGAGCAGCTGCGCCGCATAGCTCATGGTAAAGTTCATGCTGTAGTCAAAGAGGCTCTTGCCGGTGTGTTTTTTCACAATTCTGCCCAGGTAGGAGCCGTTGTAGTGCAGAAGCTTCGCCAGCTCCCGGTTGCTGACCCGTCCGTGGTGCTGGTCTAAAATGCGATCCACACGGGACAGCAGCAGTTTATCCACATTGCTCTCCGCCGTGACCCGGTTGACGTGATAGTAACGCTCGTCGCCCAAGGTTCCCAAAAAGCGCAGCAGCAGCTCCAGCAGCTCATAGGTTGCACCGATCCCCGGCTGGATCATGGTGTGGAGCATCTGCTCATAGAGGCTGTGCACCAGGTGCTCCTGCTCGTACTGGGTGATTTTTGGCACAAAGTCCAGGAAGCTGTGGACATCCTCCTCACCGGAGTCCGGATCCCCCTGAAGATAGCGGAAAATGGGATTCTTCAGCACCTCCTGTTCCCCCGGAAAGAGGAAGGAATGACCGAAATAGGCCAGACGGGAGACAAACTCCTCGGTGATGGAGATGAAAACGCAGGTGTAATCCGTGGTGTTCTCCTCGGTATGCAGGGTGTTGCGGTTCATAAGGCAGCAGCTGCCGGCGGGATAGTAGTACCGCCGCCCCTCCACCACCTGATACATACTGCCCTCAATAATATAAGTGAATTCGAAGCAGTTATGGTGGTGCAGGCTGAGCTTGGTCTCTCCCTTGTCCTCCTGAAGCACCGGCGGCAGATATAAGGTCGTACCCGGGGCAAAGAGCGCCAGGGTGCTGCGATCGGGACGGCTTGCCCGATTGGACAGTACCGTCAGATAAAACGGAGTCAAAGCCTCATGAAAATAATTTTCCGATTGCCCCAGAGCGTGGATCTGCAGGATATTGCGCAGCTCCGGATAGCGCTCGGGATCCGTCAGAAAACGGTGGCTCACAGCGTTCACCTCCCCCTGCTAAACTATATCATATTTATACAGAACTTTGCAGCTATTTGCAAGAGGAAAGTCGAAATCTGATATATTATTTTGCTGTTTTGTGCAAAAATGCTATCATATATCAATTATATGCGGTTATATTTTTTACAGTATGTCTGGATTTGTTAGAAACAGCCGGAAATGAAGTCGCTATGTGCTATTGCTGATAATTTTCTGAAAGGATAAAATGGAATTGAGCACAGCTCCCGACTCTGGGAGAAGTACCATTATTATAATAAGGAGGAACCACTAATGAAACACAGACCGCAGCGGCTGCTGAGTCTCCTTTTGGCGCTGGCGATGGTTTTGAGTCTGATTCCGGCCGCATTGGCTGCCCCGGAACTGCCTGAGATCGTCCTGCCCAACGGTGACTTTGAGCTGGGCAACACCACGGGCTGGGTCGTCTCCGGACTGCCCGCAGATGCCATTCGCACCGACACCTGGAACGAAGCCAATCCCTCCTGGACCCTGAATCTCTGGGCCAGCGACACGGACGAGGTAGAGATCCACGCCTCCTACCCCGTAAAACTCACCGCAGGTACATATCAGTTCAGCTTCCTCATTGGCGGCGACGGCAAGGACAGCAACCTCAAATGGACCGTCACGGCCGGCGAAGAAGTTCTCGCCCAGCAGGAAGGCACCGTAACCACCACCGGCTGGGGCAACTGGGCCACGGTGGAGACCGACACCTTCACCCTGTCCGAAGAGACAGAAGTCACCTTCGACTTCGGCGGCACCGGCCCCGCAGGCTACTGGGGTGACCTGGACGACCTGAAGCTCTATGGCGACGGCGAGATCGTACTGCCTGAAATTGCCATTCCCAACGGCGACTTCGAGACCGGCGATGCCAGCAACTGGACGCTGGTAGGTCTGCCTGCAGATGCCATCCGCAACAACGAGTGGAACGAGCCCAACACCTCCTGGACCGTGAACCTCTGGGCCAGCGACACCGAGCAGGTAGAAATTCACGCCTCCTATCCCATCACCCTCACCGCAGGCACTTACCGCTTCAGCTTCCTGATCAGCGGCATGGCCGGCGACAGCAACCTCAAGTGGACCGTCAGAGCCGGTGACGAGATCCTGGCCGAACAGGACGGCACTGTGACCACCGTGGACTGGAACGTCTGGGAAACCATCAAGACCGACAAGTTCACCCTGACCGAAGAGACGGAAGTCACCTTTGACTTCGGCGGCACCGGCCCTGCAGGCTACTGGGGCGACCTGGACGACCTGAAGCTCTACGGTGACGGCGCAGCTGTCCTTGCTCCCGTCCACATTCCCGAGATCTATGTTCCCAAGGTAGAGGGCATCGACGGCGACTTCATGCGTGGCACCGACGTTTCCTCCTTCCTCTCCATCTACAACTCCGGCGCTACCTTCTATGATTTTGAAGGCAACGCACTGGATCAGCAGGGCTTCTTCGATCTGCTGGCCGAGAGCGGCTACAACTACGTCCGTCTCCGCCTGTGGAACGATCCCTTTGATGCCGAAGGCAATGGCTACGGCGGCGGCAACTGCGACGTCAATGCCGTTCTCGCCATGGGTCAGTGGGCTACCAAGGCCGGTCTCCGTGTCCTCGTAGACTTCCACTACTCCGACTTCTGGGCTGACCCCGGCAAGCAGAAAGTACCCAAGGCCTGGGTGGGTATGACCATTGACGAAAAAACCGCTGCACTGCAGACCTTCACCTATGACTGCCTGAAGACTCTGCTGGATGGCGGCGTGGATGTGGGCATGGTGCAGATCGGTAATGAGACCACCGGCTCCATCTGCGGCGAAAGCAACTGGGCCAACAAGGCCAAGCTCTTCTCCGCCGGTTCTGCCGCTACCCGTCAGATCTCCGAGGATTTCGAGCATCCCATTCTGGTTTCCATCCACTTCACCAACCCCGAGCGTTCCGGTAACTATGCCAGCCAGGCAAGAAACCTGAACAACTACGGCGTGGATTATGATATCTTCGCCTCCTCCTGGTATCCCTTCTGGCACGGCACTCTGGAGAACCTGACCACCGTGCTGAAGGATGTTGCCGACACCTACGGTAAGCAGGTAGTCGTCACCGAGACCTCCTGGGCCTATACCCTGGCTGACGGCGACGGTCATGACAACACCGTCCGCACCGGCAACAACGACGGCAACTACGGCTTTGAGTTCTCCGTACAGGGTCAGGCTGACGAGCTGGTCGCTGTCACCGAGGCTGTGAAGAACGTGGGCGATGCCGGCATGGGCGTGTTCTACTGGGAGAACGCATGGATTCCCGTTGAATATGCCTATGACGAAGAGGGCAACCTGGTAGAGGACATCCTGACCTCCAACAAGGCCAAGTGGGAAGAGTTCGGCTCCGGCTGGGCATCCTCCTATGCCTCCGAATACGATCCCAACGACGCCGGCGTGTGGTTCGGCGGTTCCGCCTGCGACAACCAGGCACAGTTCGACTTCAACGGCCATCCCCTGGATTCTCTGATGACCTGGAGCTATATGCTCTCCGGCGCAGCAGACACCATCGAGCTGGAGGTTCTGGATATTGAAGAACCCGCTCTGGTTTACGCCATTGGCGACACCCTGGCAATGCCCGAGACCGTCAACGTCACCTACAACGTAGGCGGCACCGAGAAGGTTGCCGTGGTTTGGGATGCAGAGGCCGTTGCCAAGGTTGACATGAACACCCCCGGTGTCTACCGTGTCAAGGGTGTCGTCACCACCGAGTGCGGCGACTTCGACGTAGTCTGCACGATCACCGTCAACTACCCCAACCTGCTGAAGAACCCCGGATTCGAAGAGTCCGATATGAGCATGTATACCCTCAACGGTATGCGCCGCAGAACCGACAACCCCCTCAACGGCAGATATGGCCTGGGCTTCTACAACGGCAATGCTGTCAATGTCTCCGCTACTCAGACTGTAGAGCTGGAGCCCGGCGACTACACCTTCTCCCTGAACGCCATGGGCGGCAGCATGGGTGATAATCAGAACAACTACGCATTTGTGCGTATTCCCAATGCCGAAGGCGAGACCGAGCTGACCGACAGCTTCGTGCTCACCGCCTGGAACGATTGGAAGCTGCCCACCATCAACTTTACCCTGGAAGAGACCACCACCGTCACTGTCGGTGTTCAGATCACCGGTGCAGGCGGCGGCTGGGGCGACACCGACGACTGGAACCTCTGCAAGACCCTGGATGATCCCATCCCCGGCCTGCTGGAGGAAGTCGCAGCACTGAATCCTCTGGATTACACCGGCGCAAGCTGGGCCGCTCTGGAGGCCGCTGTTGATGCAGCCGAGACCGGCGAAGGCACTGCCGAGCTGCTGCGCTACGCCATCGACAATCTGGAAGAGAAGCCCACGGAAATGGCTCTGGGCTCCGACATCTCCGCTGCTGCCAGAGGCGACCGCAGCTTCCCTGACCAGAACGGCGAGTCCAGAAAGCTCTACGACATCATCACCAACGACTACGGCTACAATATGGTACGTCTGCGCACCTGGACCGGCAACGACGACGGCTCCTGCGGCAAGAACACCATCATTGCTTACGCAAAGCTCTGCGCCGACGCAGGTCTGCGCATTATGATCGACTTCCACTATGCTGACTCCTGGGCAGATCCCGGCAAGCAGCCGCCTCCCGCCGCCTGGGGTGTCACCAACGATGTCTCCGCAGCCGAGGCCGACCGTGTGGCAGGTCTGCTCTACGACTACACTTATGACTGGATCTCCTCTCTGGTAGAGGCCGGCGTATATCCCGAGTGGGTACAGGTCGGTAACGAGATCAACGGCGGTATGGTTTGGCCTCTGGGTCACACCACCAACATGGAGAACTTCATCAAGCTGCTCCAGGCCGGTACCGCCGCTGTCCGTGACGCCTCCCCCACCACCAAGATCATCATCCACCGCTCCTCTGCCGAAGAGACTGATAATGTTCTGGGCTTCTACCAGAGCCTCATCGACAACGGCTACACCGATTTCGATGTGATCGGCCTCTCCTTCTACCCCTACGACATGGATCCCACCTATCTGCTGGAGTGCGTCTCCAACACCTTCGACGGTCTCTATGAGCAGTTCTGTAAGGACACCCACCGTGAGATCATGCTGGTTGAGATCGGCTCCAACTATATGGAGGGCAACGGCGCCACCTATAATCAGGGCTACAACATGATCGTCAACTGCATCCGCAAGCTCCAGGCCATTCCCGATGGCAAGGGCACCGGCTGTATGTACTGGGAGATTGAGAACTACGAGTACACCGGCAGCGGTTCCAACAGAAGACCCACTGTGGTTTGGAACGCCTTCACCCCCGGCGCTGAGCTGATCAATGAAGTTCCCGTCACCGGTCTGGCACTGAGCGCCACCGAGCTGGAGCTCCAGGTCAACAACGCCGAGTCCCTGTCCGTCACCTACACCCCCGCAAAGCCCGACATCACCGAACTCACCTGGACCTCCTCTGATCCTGCGGTCGCTACGGTCAACGGCGCCGGTCTGGTACTGGCTATCGGCGTGGGCGAGGCGGATATCACCATCACCTCCGTGGCAACTGCTGACGGCACCCCCGTCACCGCTACCTGCCATGTCACCGTTATTCCCGAGATTCCCGGTCTGAAGAACGGCGGCTTTGAGCTGGGCGACCAGTACTGGGTCATTGACGAGGAAATCGTGGGCAATGCCAAGATCTCCTCCTCTGACAACCATCTCAACGGCTCCTACAGCCTGCACTATGCAGCGGTCAGCACCGGCCTGGACATCGGCTTCAGCCAGCTGGTCAAGGGCCTGGAGGCCGGTACCTACACCCTGAGCTGCCGTGTCATGGGCGATAGCAGAGAGTCCACCGGCTACATCTTCGCCGGCGACCTGCAGTCCGCTCCCTTCCAGACCACCGGCTGGACCTCCAACGAATCCGGCTGGATCACCGTCACTCTGGAGAACATCGTTGTCGAAGAGGGCAGCGCCCTCCTGGTGGGTGCTAAGGTCACCTCCACCTCCTCCGGCGCCTGGGGCGACTTCGACGACTTCACCCTGGTGAAGAACGAGGTCAGCGTTGACACCGCCGCTCTGGAAGAGGCCATTGCAGCTGCCGAAGCTGTAAACGCCGAGGACTACACCGAAGAGACCGTCACCGCTCTGGAAGAGGCACTGGCTGCTGCCAAGGCCGTTCTGGAGGATCCCGAAGCCACCCAGGAGCAGGTTGATACCGCCCTGGAGGCTCTGAACACCGCTGTTGCAGGTCTGGTTGAGAAGTGCAAGCACGAGGAAACCGAGATCCGTGATGCCAAGGATCCCACCTGCACCGAGCCCGGCTACACCGGCGACACCTACTGCACCGTCTGCGGCGAGAAGATCGCTGAGGGCGAAGAGATCGCTGCTCTGGGTCACGATTACGAGGACGGCATCTGCACCGTCTGCGGTGAGGAAGATCCCGACTATCTGCCCGCCAATCCCTTCGTGGATGTGGCAGAGACGGACTACTTCTACACTCCCGTTCTCTGGGCTGTGAAGGAGGGCATCACCACCGGCACTACACCCACCACTTTCTCTCCCTATGACAACTGCACCCGTGGCCAGGTTGTGACCTTCCTGTGGAGAGCCTACGGCTGTCCCGAACCCACCACCACGGAGAACCCCTTCACCGACGTGCCCGAGAACCTGTATTACTACAAGGCCATCCTCTGGGCCGTGGAAGAGGGCATCACCACCGGCATCACCGCCACGGAGTTTGCTCCCGAGGCAACCTGCACCCGTGGTCAGGTAGCCACCTTCCTGTGGAGAGCAGCAGGCGAACCCGCTCCCAAGGGCGACAGCGAAGGCTTCACCGATGTGCCTGAGAATGTCTACTACTACGAAGCCATTCTGTGGGCCGCCGAAAACGGCATCACCACCGGCACCGGCGACGGCCTGTTCTCCCCCGAGGAGAGCTGCACCAGAGCACAGATCGTCACCTTCCTCTACAGAGCTCTGGCAAAATAAATCCATAGCAAAACAGGGCTGCCTCCCAAAAGGAGGCAGCCCTTTGTTATGCCAGAATTGCTGTATCAAGTAGAAATTGTCGGTCTGATTAGCAACTAACAACTAAGAGCTAAGGACTAAAAACTGAGGTGTGCCTTCGGCACAGATTTGGAATATTTAGCCCGTCAAACAGAAATTTGTCGGTCTGTTGGATGCACTGCCAATTACCACCGTAGGGCGGGGGCTTGCTCCCGCCGGCAGAGAAAATGATCAAATTTGTACCGCTCTAAGGCGAATTCGTGCAATGTTGCGAGATTTTTCCTCTGCTCCTGCGGATCAGAGGCGGCGGGAGCAAGCCCCCGCCCTACGGCATCACAAGAAAGTGCGACAGACCGATAAACATCGATTTGACTTTATTTTACTTCCATGGGC